>LNEW01000001.1 GCA_001464375.1 Rhodospirillales bacterium Ga0074136
TGGCCGTCGCGCTCGGCAGGTAGGCGATGGCCGCCAGCGCGCGCTGCTCGGCCTCGCTCATGCGCCGCAGCACCTCGCCTGCGAGGAAGTCAAAGAGCCGCTGGCGCGCGCCTGCTGCGGGCAGCACTGCATCGGCGGGGGAGCCGAGCAGCATCAACGTCAGGCCGGCGGCCCAGCCTTCGGCGGCCGTGAGTGCCGGGGCCATGGCCTCCGGCCGGCCGTGCAGGCGCACCAGGTCACGCGTCTCCGCATCGTCGAAGCGGAGCGCCTCGGCATCGAGAACCGCGAGATGCTGGCGCGCCAGCGCCAGCGCGTAGTCCGGTGGTGGGGGCTCGCGGCTGACGAAGAGCCACTGGACGCCGAGCGGGAGTTCGCCAAGGACGCGGGCGATCGCATGGTGCAACGGGTGATCGGACGGCAGGTCCTGGTGGTTGTCGAGGACGAGCGCCCACTCGGGCGGCAGGTGGTCGAGCAGCAAGCGCAGGCGGCGGCTGAGGCTGCCCCCCAGGTCGGGCAGGTCGTCCGCGCCGAAGGCGGGGAGGTCGAGTGGCCGGTTCGCCGCAATGGCCGCCGCCCTGTCGAGGGAGGCGACGAAAGTTGGCGGGTCAGCGTCCCCGGCGTCGACCTGGAACCACAGCATGCGCCGGCCGCGAGCCCGCAGCCAGGTCGCGACCAATGTGGTCTTCCCCGCCCCGGGCGGCGCGGCGATCCAGACGCCGGGATACTCCACGAGGGCGTCGAGGGCGGCGAAGAGGCGTTCCCGGTCGAAGGCCCGGCCGAGCCGCGGCGGCGACAGCTTGCCAAGCCCGCCTGGGGTACGACGAGCCGGCGAGGCGCTCATGCGAGGCTCGATCCGTGCGGCATCCCGTCTCCTGCCCGGGTCACCGTGTGGAGGCTAAGGGGGAAAGGCGCGACGTGGAAACCCCCGGCTCGACCCACTGGGTCGGCATGAATTCGCCGGTGGCGGTTCGGCGCCATCACGCCTGGATGGGGGCGAAGTGCGCGAACGCCCGACCGGGAGCCGCTCCGTACGGTCAGATGAAAGTGCCCAAACCCGGCGCGACCTGCGCAGACTGATCCCGTCATGCGTTCCACCGCGACGATGCAAACGACGGCATCCGGCCAGCGACCTGCCGTACAGCTCCCATGAACAGCTCCGCCAGCGGCGGCAGTGTACGCCCTTTCAAGGTCGCGACCGCGGTCGGTACGGCCCAATGCGGCATCGCGATCGGGAGCACGCGGACATGCGGTGGCACGGCGCCGAGGCGCAG
>LNEW01000002.1 GCA_001464375.1 Rhodospirillales bacterium Ga0074136
GAAGCCGCGCGCTTCCTCGAAGCCACCCGCTGGCAGATCCGCCTGTCGCAGTCGCTGCGCCGGCGCGAACAGGAAATGGACGGCGGCATGCTGGTCGAGAAGACCTGGGACGGCGAACCCAGCATCGCGGAGATGGGCGCCCACATGATGGTCGGCGATGCCACGACCGTGGCCGCCCGCATGGCCGCCGAGATCCGCGCCGCGTCGCCCTGCCACTACCTGCTGCAGGTGCAGGTGGGCGACATGGACCCCGGCATCGCGCTGCGGTCGATCACGGCCTGGCAGCATCAGGTGAAGCCGCTGCTGGAACGCGAATTCGGCCCGCTCGACCGCATTGGCCTCGCCGCCTCGGCGGCGGCCTGAAGCAAGCGCCGCCTCGGCGGCGGCCTAAGGCAAGCGCCGCCTCCGCGGCGGCCTGACCCATGCGCCGCGCCCGCCGCCATGACACGGCGGCGGACGCGCTCAGCGCATCAGAAGGGATGCATCCGCGGCCAGTTCGTGTTGCCCTTGGCGATGTTGCCCGGGATGTCGCGCACCCACATCGCCTGCGCCTGCTCGTGCACCTTCAGGTACAGCCGGTCGTCGACCACGCGCCAGAAATCCGGATTGCCCGGCGCCTTGTAGCCCTGGGACGCCGCCCAGGCGCAGTAGCCGTCGAATTGCGGCGCGAAGCGCGCCGGGTTGGCGCGGAACTGGTCGCGCGTCGCCTCGGTGGTGAAGAACCAGATCCCGCCATTGAAGGTTGCGTTGAAGCGCGGGACGCCAGGGCGCGGCGTGCCGGCGAAGAAGCTGGTGGCGTCGTAGCCACTGATCGCGACGGCGAGCTGGTTGCCCGCCACGGCGGAGCGCGACGCGGCCAGCGCGGCGGCACCCAGCAACCCGACGCCCAGGGCGCCCTTCGCGAGCATGCGGCGCGAAGCGATGTCGGTCATGCGATGTCTCTCCCGGTCGATTGTTCGACACCGACGGGTTCGGCACCGCGCACCGTGCGGTTACGGCCCGGGAACGGAGATCTTGCACCGCGACACGACGCACTCGGCGCTTGACCGCCAAGCCGCCGATTTGCCACGCTTCGCACCGTGGGGAACCTGGTCAGCGTCCGCGCCGGCGATGACGACACGCTCTGGGCCGTGGTGGCAACGGTCGGGCGCAAAAGCCGCGTGGCGGAGGTGTTCCGCTCGCGCGCCCAGGCGCTGGACGACCGCGCCTGGCGCGACCAGCAGGTCAAGGCCTATGCCGATTGGCTGGTGCGCGCCGAGAAGCCTGTGCCGCATTACTCGGTGGCGCCGATCCGCCGGTCGGACCTGCCGCGCAAATGGACGCCGTTGCCGGCACTGGGATTCCTGCGCGGGCAGATGGCCTGACCGACCCGATCCGGGGCCGGGGCGCCAGGCTTCGCGCAACCATGACCCGCCGGCCGCGTAGAAGCGGATGACTTGGCGCACCTCGCTGCGAGCCTGCCGTGTTGCCGGGCGCACGGATGCGGAGTTTAGTCGTCCCCTGCTGTGAGTTTTCGGAGGAATCACCGGTGAACGCTCTGCGCATGACGAAGCCCCGTCGCTGGTCGTCCCGCATCGCGCCCGCCCTGGCCGCGGCGCTGCTGCTGACGGCTTGCGCCGATGGCTCCGGCGGCGGGCTGCCGGCCGATGACGGCACCGATGCCTGCCGCGCGCAGGCGGCGGAACTCGACCGCTCCGGCGGCTTCTTCGCGGTGCCCATCGTTGCCGGCGGTGTGGCCGTGATCGGCACGGGTGGCGTGCTGGGCACGCGCCCCGGCGTCGTGGGCGGGCTGGTCTGGGCGGCCACCTCGGCCGCCGCCGCGGTCACGGCGGTCGCCTACCTCGACCAGCGCCGGCGCGAGGCGGCCGGCAACGAGGCGGCGCTGGCGACCGCCATCGGCAACGACATCGACCGCGAGAACAACGGCCTGGCGCAGACCCAGGCGGCGCTCGACAGCGTCATGGATTGCCGCCTGCGCGAGGCGCGCCGCGTCCAGGAAGCAGCCCGCGCCGGTGCCATCCAGCGCCAGCAGGCCGAACTCCAGCTCGCCGCGTTGCGCGCCCAGGCCGAACGCGAACTGGCCTTCAGCCGCACCATCGAACAGCGCGTGGCGGCCCGCGCGGTCGACCTCGATGCGGGGGTCGCCGCGGTCGCCCCCGGCGCGCCACCGGCCCCGCCGCCGCGCCCGGCGGTCACGGTGCGCCCCGCCCGCCCGGTGCCGCTGCAGGCCGTGCCGGTTGCCGCCGCGGCACCCGCACCGGCCGCCACCGTCGCACCGCAGCAGGAAGTGCGCGTGCGCCCGGCGCGCAACCCGGATTTCGTTGCGGTCGAGACCCCAACCGGGCAGCCGCTCGGCTACGCGCCGATCGCCGTCTTCGCCATCCCGGCGGCGCAATCCCGGGCCATCGCGATGCCGGCCCTGGCGACAGGCGCCGACGCGGCGCCGGCCGGGCGTGTGCGGACACTGGCCTCCACCAACATCGTGCGGCGCGACAATTTCCGCGAAGCGGTGGGCGACTTCCAGCAGGTGGTCTCGGCGGGCGGTTTCGAACTCGGCACCTGATCGGCCGCTTGATGCGCCGGCGCCCGGCGCATCCGCGGGGCCGGCGGGTCGTTGCGGATTGCTTCGCACGGCGAAGCGTTCCAGCGTGATCCGCGCCGTCGCGCGGAGACCCTTCGGCCATGCGCCATTCGTCCCCCCGTCCATCACCCCCGCGGATTGCGCTGGCCGCGGTGCTGCTGGTCGGTGCCTGCACCCAGGCGCCGCCGCCGGCCTCGACCGTTGCCGCCTTTGCGTCCGACCCCGATGATGCCTGCGCCCGGCAGCAGCAGAATTTCGCCAATGCCCGCACCCTGTTCGCCGCATCCGTGATCACCGGGGCGGCGGTGGGCGCGGTCGCGGGCAGTGCGGTGCGCATCCGCATCGGCGGCGGCGTCGTGCCGGGGTCGGTCGCGGTGCTGGGTGGCCTGGCGGCGGGCGCGCTGGCGGGGGCGGCGGTCGGGTCGTACCTCGACCAGCGGCGGCGCGAGGCGGGCGACGACGCCGCCCTGGCCGCCGCGGTCGCCGGCGATGTGGCGCGCGAGAACGAGAACCTGGACCTGGCCCGCAACGCCGCGGAATTCCTGCTCGACTGCCGGCTGCGCCGCGCGCAGGACATCCGCGAGGCCGCGCGGGAGGGCAGGTTGCCGCCGGCGCAGGCCGAAGCGCAGCTCGCCACGCTGCGCGCCCAGGCCGGGCGCGACCTGGCGCTGGCGCGCGATGTCGAGGCCCGCATCGCCTCGCGCGACGGCGAACTCGCCCCGGCCATGGAGGCGCTGGCGCCGGGCGCACGCGCCGAGGGAGCAGCCGAGGCTCCGGGCGCCGCACCTGCCGTGGCGGCCACCGCGCCCACCGCCCTGCCCTTGCGCGCACGGCCGGAAGCCACCGCGGTCACCATCGCCACCGTGCCGGCCGGTCGGCCGGTGCTGCTGCGCCCGGCGCGTGACCCGGATTTCGTGGCGGTCGAGGCGGAGGGCGGCGCGCGGCTCGGCTACGTGCCGGCAGCGAGTTTCCCCGCCGCGCCGGTGGCCCGCGCGGTGTCACCGCCCGCGACGGCGCCGCTGCGCGTGCTGGCGGCGAGCAACGTGGTGCGGCGGGACAATTTCCGCGAGACGGTGGGCGACCTGTCGCGCGCCGCGGCGGGACAGGGCTTCGAGCCCGGGATCTGACGCGGCGATGCCGGAGCCCGACCCGACACCGCAGGCGTGCCGCGCACGGCGGGAGGCGCTCGGGCTGTCGCCGGTCCAGGCGGGGCGGCGCGCCGGCCTCACCCCCGAGGCGCTGCAACGCTACGAACGCGGCGAGGGCGGGCTGACCGGCGAGCAGGTTGCCGCCCTGGTCCGCGCGCTCGGCGCCCCGGTGCCGGGCGCGGCGGCGCCCCCGCAACGCGCGATGCTCGATTTCGGCCTGGTCGGCGCCGTGGTGTTCCTGCTGGGCGGCGCCTTCCCCGGTGCCGGCGCACTGGTCGCCGGGGTGGACATGCTTCGCTTCCTCGATTCAGGGGTGGCCGATGCCAGGGTGGTCGGCTTCGAACGGCGCCAGCGCCTGGTCCGGCCCGACACCGGCGAGAGCTACACCATCGAGACGGTCGTTCCCCTGCTGCGCTTCATCCGCCCCGATGGCGGCGGCGAAGCCACCATCGCCTGGCGCGAGACCCTGCCCGAGGAAACCGCCCTGGCCGAGGGCGACCGCATCAGGCTGATCGTGCCGCGCGGCGCGCCCGACCGCGCGGAAGCCTCGATGGCGGACATCCTGGCGCGGCCGCTGGTGCTCGCGGCGATGGCGGCGCCGATGCTGGTCATCGGCGCGCTGTCGCTGGGCCATTGGCGGCGGCGGCGACGGGCGGGGGGCTGAGCCCGCCCGTCAGACCGCCTCGGCCATCGCCCGCATGAAGCTCTCGCGGAAGCGGATCGGGTCGCGGTCGGTCTGGGTGCGGCCGGGCTCGCTGTCGGTCTTCACGCCGATCACATGCGGGCCGTCGGTGGTCAGCGCGCGCGCCACCAGCGCGTCGAACTCCGCCTCGTCCGCCGCCCAGGCGGCATTGGCGATGCCGGATGCACGCGCGATCGCCACCAGGTCGGTGCGTGCCGCCGCCGATGGCGTGCCCTGCCCGCCGGTGATCTGGTAGATGCCGTTGTCCCACAGGATCACCACGAGGTTCTTCACGCCCTGCGCCGCGACCGTGGACAGGCAGCCCAGTTGCATCAGCAGCGACCCGTCGCCTTCCAGCGCGAACACCCGGCGCGCGGGCTGCGCGAGCGCGACGCCCATCGCGATCGGCACTGCCAGGCCCATGCTGCCCAGCATGTAGAAGTTCTCCGGCCGGTGCCCGGCACCCCAGAGGTCCCAGTTGGAATTGCCGATGCCGCCGACCACGGCCTCGCGGTTGTGCAGCCCCGCCACCAGGCGCTTGGTGAGCGCGGCGCGGTTCATCACATGAAGGTTTCCGATGGTGTCGGTCATGACCGCTTCCCCGTCAGCAGCGGCGAGAGGATGAGGCAGGCCGGCCAGCGCGTCGCGAAGGCCTGGCGGATGGTGCGGTCGGCCACGAAGGCGGCCTCGTCCAGCCGCGACATGGTGTGGTGCTCGATGCCCATGCTGTCGAGGATCGGGCGCATGGTGCGGCACACGATCGCCTGGCCGGGGTTGAATTCGCCCATGGTGCCGCGCTCGGAGACCACCATCACCACCGGCACCTGGAAGGCCACCGGCAGGGACGCCAGCACATTGGGTAGCGTGGCGAAGCCCGAGGTCTGCATCAGCACCGCGGCGCGCGTGCCCGCCATGATCGCGCCGGTGGCGATGCCGATCGCCTCCTCCTCGCGCGCGCAGGGGAAGGTGGTGAAGAAGGGGTCGGCGTGGATGCCCTCGAGCAGCGGGCGCAGCACGTTGTCGGGCACGTAGGGCACCAGCCGCACGCCATGGTCCTTGAAGGCCTGGCGCATGACGCCATGCCAGGTCGGGGGCGCTTCGGCCTCGGTTGTCATTGCTCGACGTTCTCCGGATGCTTGGGCGCGGTATCGCACCACACCGGCACGCCGCCAAGCAGGTGGCGCTTGTGCGGCAGGACACAGCGCATGGGAGGCCCGACCTGCGATCAGCCACACGGGCGGCTGCGTCGCCAGGAGCAAGGGAAATCGCGGGGCACACGAGACCCTTGCCAAGGCGATTCATCCGCAGTCATAATAAATCCCTGGGCTAAAATTTGGTTTAGAAAGCTGCGATCCCTCGCAAAATCTAGGTGCCTTTTTGGCGCAGCTGGGAGTCCGGACGATGAAGACACGCGTGTATCTCGGCGACATGCGCTACAATACCGGTGGCGTCCTCGCGAATGACTGCATGCCATTAGGCGTCGCCTATATGAAAGCAGTCATGGATCGCGACAACCAGGACGTCGATTCCCGGCTGTTTGTCTATCCCGACCGGCTCCTCGAAGCGTTGAAGGCAGCGCCGCCCGACGTGCTGATGCTGAGCAACTACGTGTGGAACGAGGCGTTGTCGCGCGAGTTTTTCCGCATCGCGAAGTCATTGAATCCCAAGGTGCTCACGGTGATGGGCGGGCCGAACATCCCGATCGAACCGGAGCGCCAGATCGCCTATGTCGAGGCCTTCCCCGAGATCGACGTCTACATCACCGGCGAGGCCGATTTCGCCGCCTCCCGCCTGGTCTCGGTTTTCCAGGATTGCGGCCATTCCCACACCGCCTGGGGCGCGCGCGGGATGGACAGTTCGATCTGGCGCAACCCCGAGGGCCAGCTCGTTCGCTCCGCCACCAAGCCGCGCCACCGCGAGGTGAACGAGATCCCCTCCCCCTGGCTGACCGGCATCCAGGACGAATTCTTCGACGGCCGCCTCGCGCCGATGATCGAGACGAACCGCGGCTGCCCCTTCACCTGCACCTTCTGCGCCCAGGGCACCTCCTGGTACTCCAAGGTCCACAACTTCGACCTCGACCGCATGAAGGAGGAAATCCACTACATCGCGCGGCGCATCAAGGAGAAGTCGCCCAAGATGGGGACCTTGCGCATCGCCGATTCCAACTACGGCATGTTCGAGCGCGACATCGAGATTTCGGGCTACATCGGCCAGATGCAGCGTGACTACGGCTGGCCGACTTTCATCGACGCGACCACCGGCAAGAACCGACCCGAACGCATCATCAAGTCGGTCGAGCAGGTCTCGGGCGCGCTGGTGTTGTACCAGGCGGTGCAGTCGCTCGACGAGAACGTGCTGCGCAAGATCAAGCGTGACACCATCAAGCTCGACGCCTACAAGGCGCTCGAGGTGCACATGCGCGGGCGTGGGCTGAAGTCGATCTCGGACCTCATCCTCGGCCTGCCCGGCGAATCGCTCGAGACCCACCTGCACGGCCTGACCACGCTGCTCGATTCCAACATCGACCAGATGCACAACTTCCAGGCCATGATGCTCAAGGGCTCCGAGATGGAGAAGCGCGAGAGCCGCGAGATCTTCAAGTTCGACACCCGCTTCCGCGTGCTGCCGCGCAACTTCGGCGTTTTCGAGGACCGGAAGGTGTTCGACGTGGAGGAGATCATCGTCGCCACCGACACGCTGCCCTTCGACGACTACATCACCTGCCGCAAGTACCACCTCATCTCGAGCGTGTTCTGGAATGACGGCTGGTTCGCCCATGTGGTGGCGATGTGCCGCGCCTTCGGCATCACCAATGCGCAGTGGTGGAAGGCGATGCTGCCCGCGCTCGAGGAAGGCGACGCCGAGGTGCGCGGCTTCCTCGACCAGTTCGTCGGCGAGACCAAGGGCGAATTGTTCCCCACCCGCGAAGCCTGCATCCAGTTCTATTCGCGCCAGGAGAACTTCGAGAAGCTCGGCCGCGGCGACATCGGCGACAACCTGATGTACCGCTACCGCGCCATCGCCTCCTTCTTCATCTGGGACGCGGTCTGCGACGCCGCGATGAATGCCACGCGCACGCTGCTGGAAGCGCAGGGCGCGGCGGCGACGATCCCGGATTTCGACCGCTTCTGGGCCGACTTCCACAGCTTCGTGCGTCTGTCCCACGCCACCGGCCGCACCGAGGCCGACATCCTCGCCCCCACCGAAGCCGTGCTGCACTACGACTTCCCGGCCTGGATCGCCTCGGGCGAATGGACCAACCCGGCCGCCTTCCGCCTGGAGGAGCCGCAGCTCTTCCTGTTCGAACTGACCGAGGAAGGCCTGCGCGAAATGCGCATGTCGCTCGCCACCTGGACCACGCATATCCGCGGCCTGTCCAAGCTGGTCACCCGGATCCGCGTCGAATCCCAGGTGCGGCAATGCGTGCCGGCCAACGGCTCGACCGGCATGACCCGGCGCGCGGGCGTGCTGGCCGCCGAATAGCGCGCCGCGCCGCGCGACCGGGCGTATCATCGGTGCGCGCCGCACGGCGCACGGCGGACCGACCACGACAGGCAGGCGGCACTGGCCGCCTCCCCGGCAGGTGACATGCAATCCGGCACCACGGGCCTCATGGGCAGGCGCATCCTCGTTACCGGCGGCACCGGCTTCATCGGTGCAGTGTTCGCCGCCCGCCTCACGGCAGCGCAGGCTATCGTCTTCACCCTCGCCCGCCGCGCCGCCGCCGTATCGCCGCCCGGCGTGCAGGCGCTGCGCGCCGACGTGCTGGACGACGCGGCCCTCGCAGCCGCCTTCGGCCAGGCAAGGCCCGAGATCGTTGTCCACCTGGCCGGCAGCGTCGGCCCGCCAGCGGACCCGCCAGCGCGGCGCGCCGCGCTGGCGCTCGACGTGCTCGGCACCGAGGCGGTGCTGGGGGCCGCACGGGCGGCCGGCGTGCGCTCGGCGGTGGTGCTCGGCTCCGCCGCGCAATACGGCCCGCCGCCGGACGGGCGCGCGCTGCGCGAGGACGATCCCTGCCGCCCTGCCGGGCTCTATGGCATATCGAAGGCCGCAGCCGGCCAACTGGCATTGGATTTCGGTCGCAGGTTCGCCATGCCGGTCACCCTCGCCATCCCCTTCAACGTGATCGGGCCGGGCCAGCCCGACCACCTGGTGCCGGCCACCTTCATCCGCCAGATCCTTGCCCTGCCCTCCGATGGCGGGCGGATCGCGGTCGGCGACCTCAGCGCCGAGCGCGACTGGATCGACGTGCGCGATGTCGCCGCGGCGCTCGCCTTGCTCGCGGCGCGCGGCGGCGATGGTGCCTTCAACATCTGCACCGGACGCGCCGTGCCGGTCGGCGCGCTGATCGACACGCTGCGCCGCCTCGGCCCGCGGCGCTTCGACTGGCTGAGCGACCCGGCAAGGCTGCAGCCGGGCCAGCCCTCGAAAGTCCGCGGCGATCCTGCGAAGCTCGCCGCCGAGACCGGCTGGCGTGCCGCAATCGCGCTGGAGGATTCGCTGGCGACGATGCTGCAGGCGGCCGGCGGACATCCAAGCCATACGGAGCGGCGAAGCGCATGACGTCCTGGACGGGCCGCAAGGTCCTGGTCACCGGCGGGGCCGGGTTCATCGGCTCCCATCTGTGCGAGGCGCTGCTCGCGCGCGGCGCCGAGGTCACGGTCTTCACCCGCTACAGTTCGCGCGGCGTGGCCGGCGCGATCGACGACCTGCCCAAGGCCGCGCGGGATTCCCTGCGGATGGTCATGGGCGACCTCAAGGACCCCTCCGGCGTCGATGCGGCGATCGCCGGGCAGGAGGTGGTCTTCCACCTCGCCGCCCATATCGGCATCCCGTATTCCTACGTGCATCCGCTCGATGTCATGCAGACCAACGCGACCGGCACGGCGCATGTTCTGGAAGCATGCCGGCGGCACGCGGTGGGCAAGCTGGTCGCCTTCTCGACCAGCGAGGTCTACGGCTCGGCGCTCTATGCCCCGATCGACGAGGCGCATCCGCTGCAGGCGCAATCCCCCTATGCCGCCAGCAAGGTGGCCGCCGATGCGCTGGCGCTGTCGTACTGGCGGTCCTTCGGCACGCCGGTGGCGCTGTGCCGGCCGTTCAACACCTTCGGCCCGCGCCAACCCGCGCGCGCCGTGCTGCCCACCATCATCGGCCAGGCGCTGCGCGGGGCGGATCGCATCCGGCTCGGCGCGCTGACCCCCACGCGCGACTTCCTGTTCGTCGAGGACACCGTCGCCGGGACCCTGCGCGTGGCGGAATCGGAGACGACGCTGGGCGAGGTGGTGAACCTCGGCACCGGCACCGAGATCACCATCGGCGACGCCGCCGCGGTCATCCTGCGCGCGGTCGGACGCGACATCCCGATCGAGGAGGACCCCGCCCGCATCCGCCCGCAGAAAAGCGAGGTCGTGCGCCTGATCGCCGACTACGCCAAGGCGGAACGACTGCTCGGCTGGCGCCCCGCCACGAGCTTCGAGGACGGCATCGCGCGCACCGTCGAATGGGTGCGGCGCCACCCGGGCTTCCTGGTCGATGGCGGCTACCATGTGTGACGCCGCGCCACCCCCAGGGCACACCAGGCGGAGGACACGCCCATGAAGGCGGTGATCATGGCCGGCGGCAAGGGCATGCGGCTGCGCCCCTACACCACCGTGCTGCCCAAGCCGCTGATGCCTGTGGGCGAGTTGCCGATCCTCGAGATCGTGTTGCGCCAGCTGCTGCATGCCGGCGTGGACGAGGCGGTGATTTCGATCGGCTATCTCGGCCCGCTGATCCAGAGCTACCTCGCGCACAGCGCGATCTCGAAGCAGATGCGCATCCGCTACCAGACCGAGGAAAGCCCGCTCGGCACCGCCGGGGCCGTCGGCGCCATCGAAGGCCTGGACGAACCTTTCATCGTCATGAACGGCGACATCCTGACCACGCTCGACTTCGCCGCCATGATGCGCGCGCATCGCGACAGTGGTGCCGACCTCACGGTCGGCGTGGTGCAGCACAAGGTGCAGATCGAGCTCGGGGTGCTGAGCCTCGACCCCGGCGGGCGGATTACCGCCTATGACGAGAAGCCGACCAAGACCTACGCCGCCAGCATGGGCATCTACGTCTATTCGCCCGCGGTGCAGCGGATGATTCCCAAGGGCCATTACCTGGATGCGCCGACGCTGGTGCTGCAGCTGATCGAACAGGGCCGCAACGTGCGCGCCTTCGCGCTAGAGGGGATCTGGCTCGACCTCGGCAACCAGGGTGAGCTCGAACGCGCGCAGGTGGTGTTCGAGGACAACCAGTCGGCGTTCCTGCCGGGCGGGGATTGAACGCTCAAGCAGTGCCGCGCCGGCGCCCCGGTGCGCGTCGCCGGCCTTGCCGCATGCAGTGCTGCGCCTCACTTCCGCCACGCATTCTACCTTCTTATGGTGCCTCGTCCGCCATCGCCACGGGACAAGCGACCGTTCGCACAGCAGCCGATGGCGGGACCGGCGCAGGGTGCGCCGCCACCATGCGATGCGGCGACATGCCGAACGGGTCGGGAGTGAGTACCGGATGAAGTTCCACAAGACACCGCTGGAAGGCGCCTACGTGATCGAGCTGACCAAGTTCGAGGATCACCGCGGCTTCCTCGCGCGCTTCTTCTGCGAGCGCACCTTCGCGCAGGCGGGGCTCGAGACGCGCTTCGTGCAGATCAACAACTCCACCAGCGTCCGCCGCGGCACCGTGCGCGGCATGCATTGGCAGGCGCCGCCGCATGGCGAGGTGAAGGTGATCCGCGCGCTGCGCGGCAGCATCTTCAACGTCTGTATCGACCTGCGGAAGGGCTCGCCCACCTTCGGCGAGTGGTTCGGCACCGAGCTCGACGACACCAATCGCCTGATGATGTACACGCCCAAGGGCTTCGCCCATGGCTGCCTGTCGCTGACCGACAATATCGAGATCCTGTACATGACGAGCGCCTTCTACGCGCCCGCGGCGGAGCGGGGCCTGCGCCCCGACGACCCGAGGGTCGGCATCGCATGGCCGATCCCGATCACCGAGATCTCCGACAAGGATCGCGCCTGGCCGGACCTGGATCCCGCCCTGCACGCAATGGCGGTGGAGGACGCCTGAGGTGGCGGTCGTCGTCATCGGCGCCTCGGGCTTCCTCGGAGCGCACCTGGTGCGGCACTTCACCGCGGCGGGCGAGGCGGTCCATTCGCTGAGCTACCGCCCGGAGCGCCACGCGGAGTTCCTTGCCGCCTTCGAAGCCCTGCTGCGGGAAGCCCCGCCCACGGCCGTGCTGCATGCCGGCGGGTCGCAGGCCGGGCGCGACGATCCGGCGACGCTGCAGGACCTGGCGATGTCGAACGTGGTGCTGCCGGCGTCGATCGCCTCCCTGCTGCGCCTGCACGCACCGCAGGCCTGCCTCGTCACCTATGGGTCCTCCTGGCAGACCGGCGAGGCCGGGGGCAGCGAGCCGTTCAATGCCTACGCCGCGTCCAAGACGGCAGCCGAGGCCTTCCTCGAGCATTTCGCGCTCGCCGGGCTGCGGACAGCCACGCTGCGCCTGTACGACACCTACGGGCCGCGGGATCGGCGCAACAAGGTCGTCAACCTGATCGCCGACGCGCTGGCGCGGCGCAGCGACCTGCCGATGTCGTCCGGCGGCCAGGTGATCGACCTGGTGCACATCGACGACGTGATCACCGCCACCGAGGCCACGCTGGACCTGCTGCGTCGGGAGCCGCCCGGCCTGCACCGCGTCTTTGCCGTCCGATCGGGTCGGACCGTCTCGATCCTCGATGTTCTGGCGCTGCTGTTGCGCGCGGCCGGTCTCGAGAAGGCCGACAACATCCGCCCCGGTGTCTACCCGTACCGCGCGCGCGAACGCTTCGCCCTGTTCCCCGACACGCCAACCCCGCCCGGCTGGGCGCCGGCGGTCCCGCTCGAGGACGGGCTGAAGGCGTTGCTCGAGGAGCGCCGCGCCATGGCGCGCGCCGAGGGCGCGGCGCCGGGCTGAGCGCCGCCGCCTGTCGCGCGGTCAGACGATCTGGAAGTCGGCCGCGGTCAGCGCCGCGCGGTTCTCGATCACTGCGATCCGGATGGCACCGGCGCCACCCAGCCCATCGGCATCGTAGTAAAGGTCGCCGGTGGTCGTGTTGTAGATGATCCGATCGGTCGCATCCGCCGCCGCGACCGCCCCGGCGGCCGTGCGGAAGGCGGCGGCCGCAAGGGTGCCGTTGGCGACGCCCAGCCCCGCCATCACGGCGTTGTCGAGCAGGATCACGTCATCCACCACCGAGAAGTCGACGACGCGATCGAGATTGGTCGTGGCGTTCGGCAGCGTGTCGAACAGGAAAGCGTCCGTACCCGTGCCGCCGGTCAGCCGGTCATTGCCCGTCCCGCCCGCGATGGTATCGGCACCGGAGCCGCCGGTGATGATGTCGTTGCCGGCGGCGCCGCGCAGCATGTCCGCCCCGCCGCCGCCGGTGATCCTGTTGTTCAAGGTGTTGCCGGTCAGTGTCAGCGCCGCGCTCACCCCCGCAGTCGCGACCAGGTTCTCGAGGTTGTTGGACAGCGTGAAGCTGACGGAACTGCGCACCGTATCGACGCCCGCATTCGCAGCCTCGATCACGAGGTCGCCGGCAGCATCGACGACATAGGTGTCGTTGCCGAGCCCGCCCGAGAGGGTGTCGGCCCCCGCGCCGCCGTTCAGCAGGTCCGCCCCGGCGCCGCCCGTGATGGTGTTGCTCAGCGCGTTGCCGGTCAGCGTGAGCGCGGCGCTGACGGCGCTGGCGGCGACCAGTGTCTCGAGATTGGCGCCGAGCGTGTAGCTCAGCGCGGTGATCACACCATCGACGCCGGCATTCGCACCCTCGATCACCACGTCACCGGCGCCCACCACGTAGGTGTCGTCGCCGACCCCGCCCTCGAGCGTGTCGGCGCCGGCGCCGCCCTCCAGCGTGTCGTCGCCGCCCTGGCCGACCAGGCGGTTGGCACCGCCATCGCCCACCAGGCGGTCGGCGCCGGTGGCCGAACCGATCAGCCCCTCGAACCCGACCAGCAGGTCGCCGGCGGCGTCGCCGGTGGCAAGGATGGACCCGTCGAGCGCGACCGCAACGCCGATGGAACGCCCAAAGTCGGCGAAGTCGAAGCCGTCGGCGCCTTCCAGCGTGTCGGCCCCCTCGCCGCCGGCGATGGTATCCGCCGCGATTCCACCGATCACGAGGTCGGCGCCGGCGCCGCCATCGAGCGAATTGGCCCCGTCGCCGCCGAAGACGGTGTCATCGCCCGCCCCGCCCAGCAGCGTGTCGGCATCGGCATCGCCGGCGACGAGGTCGTTGCCGTCGCCGCCATCCAGGCTGTCGCGCCCGCCGCCGCCGTAGATCTCGTCGTGGCCGGCGCCACCCAGGACGGTGTCGTCGCCCTCGCCCGCCCAGACCTGGTCGTCATCGGACCCGCCATCGATCAGGTCGTTGCCTTCGTCGCCAAAGAGCGTGTCGTTACCGGCGCCGCCGAGCAGCACGTCGGCGCCGACGCCCCCGGCAACGAGGTCGCGGCCCTCGCCACCATCCATGGTGTTGTCGTCGGCGCCGCCATGCAGCGTATCGTTGCCGAGAGACCCAAGCACGCTGTCCGCGCCCTCGCCGGCCCAGACCTCATCGTCGCCATCGCCGGCGTCGATCGTGTCGCGGCCCCCGCCGCCATCGATGATGTCGTTGCCGGCTCCGCCGAGGATCAGGTCGTCGTCGATGCCGCCCAGCAGGATGTCGTCGCCATCGCCACCATCGATCCGATTGTCGCCCGACCCGCCATGCAATGTGTCCCGGCCGGCACCGCCGAGCAGGCTGTCGTTGCCGTCGGAGCCCCAGACATGGTCGTCGCCGTCGCCGCCATCGAGCGTATCGTCGCCGTCGCCGCCATCGAGCGTATCGTGCCCGAGGCCGCCCAGGATCTGGTCGGCGTCACCGCCGCCGCCGACCACGTCGTTGCCGTCGCCGCCATCGATCGTATCGCGCCCGGCGGCGCCATCGACCACGTCGTCGCCGGCGCCGGCCAGCACGCTGTCGTCGCCGTCGCCGGCCCAGATCTCGTCGTTGCCGTCGCCGGCGTCGATGGTGTCGGGGCCGCCATCGGTGAGGATCAGGTCGTTGCCGCCCATGGCGGCAACGACATCGCCCACCAGCCCGCCCACGATGATGTCGTCGAGCCCGCTGCCGAGCCATTCCGGTACGCTCGGGACGCCGGCGCGCACCAGCCCACCCCAATCGGCTTCGGCGTAGGTGATGGAATGGACGCCGTCGAGCGTTCGCACGGTGTACCAGAGGCGCAGCACGCCATCGACGAGTTCGGCATGCGGGGCGATCACCTCGGTGCCGGGCGGCAGCCCGGCCGAGGCTGCGCTGATGATGGGATCAGGCGCCACTTCCCACGGGCCGAGCGGATCGGCGGCGACGGCGATGCCGATCGAGCGCTCATCGCCCTGGAGCCCGGTGAAGAACAGGTAGTAGTTGCCGTCGGGCCCGATGATCATGGACGCCTCGGCGACGCCGTCGGACATCCAGGCAATGGCCGGGTCGGCGCGCAGCACCGGTTGCGCGACCTTGGTCCAGCTTAGCCCGTCGGTCGAGGTGGCGGCGAGCAGGCTGACCCCTCCGACACCGCCGATCCCGAACGCATCCTCGTAGTTGTGCCCGCAATAGATCATGACGTAGCCGCCATTCACCTGCAGCACGGACGGGCTGTAGACGGCGTCGTTGTCGAACCAGCCGGGCGTGGGCGCCAGGACCGGATCGGGCGAGACGGTGGTGAAGTTCACCCCGTCGGTCGAGACGGCGGCATAGAGCGCAGCAGGAAAGCCGCTGGCGGGCGCGCCGGTGTCGGGATAGCCGGAATAGAGCAGAACGTAGGTCGAGCCGACCCTGAAGACGCCGGCGGTCTCGAGGTTGGCGCTCTCGGCACCATCGCCGGTCAGGACGATTCCGGTGGTGCCGTTGCCGCCGATCGGGGTCCAGTGGATGCCGTCGGTGGAGATCGCCTCGGCGATGATGGGGCGGATCGTGATGCCGTCATTCTGGCCGTCGGTGTAGTACATTCGCCAGATGTCGCCGTCGCGGATGATCGACGGGTCGGCAGCCGCGTGGGCTCCGCTGAACTCCACGCCGGCGAAGAGCGACCAATCGGTCGTCATGTAACTCGTCAGCGCCAAGCTCGCCTCCACCGGCAGACAACGGACACGGATCGCCCCATGCGGGCGTGGTGGCCGCCCCGAACCCTGCCGGCTCTCGCCACGAGGGTCGGACCCTAGGTCAGGCCGGCGCGATCCGGCGTGACCGTTGTAACATTGCGGCCCCGGAGCATCCGCGGCCCACGCAACCCCCGCGGCTCATCGAGCTGGCCGCCAGGGCAGATAGCAACGTAGCCATTACGTTTTAATTAACGCACCATGATCGCCTATCGACAAGAATTATTGGACGTTCCTGGAAATTTAAGGAAAATCATGCTTATGCAACCACCGGGCGGCCTCGCCGCCACGGCGTCCCAAAATGCAGGCGTTGCGGCGAGCAGGCCGGTCGTTTCCTGGCGGTCGCGCCTCGGCCGCCTGGGTTTCGTTGCCGGTCGGCTGGTGCGCATCGGCAGAGGCCAGGGTGCCATCCAACGGGTATGGCAGCCGTCGGGGTGCTGGACATTGCGGAGCACGTGCAGCTCCGGCGGCGATAGCCGACAGGGCACGGAACAGCCGTCTCACCACGCGAAGATCAGGCGCAGCGCTGCAGACTTGCCTTGCCCTGCGCGGCGACCGCAAAACGGCAGGATGGACAGCCCGCCCCGCCTGCTGGTCGATGCCGATGCCTCGATCCGTGTCGCCGCACGGCTCGGCCTGGGCCTGGTGCTGGTGACCAATGGCGCGCGACCGGTACGCCCGCCGGGCCTGCCGGGGATGCGCCTGGTCGTGGTGGCCGAGGGCGCGGACAAGGCCGATGACTGGATCGTGGACGAAGCCCGCCCGGTCGACATCTGCCTGACGGCGGACATCCCGCTGGCGGCGCGTTGCATCGCCAAGGGCGCCTTCGCGCTGTCCTTCAAGGGACGGCCGTGGACGACGGACAATATCGGATCGGCGTTGGCCGGCCGCGAGGTGGCGCGGCACCTGCGCGAGATCGGTGCCGGCGGCGGCGGACCGGCAGCGATGGATGGCGCGGACAAGTCGCGCTTCCTGAATGCGCTGGACACGATGTGCCAGGCGGCGCTGCGGCGGGCGCGCGGAGCGGGTTAGACGGGCGGTCCCGGCCCGTCGTGCTGCGGTTTCGCGGTGTCGTGGTCTGGGGACGGTGTCGCCCGGCATCCGGCCATGGCCTGGATGGGACGAAGGCCCTGCGGGAGGTGGATGCGAGGGCTGTCGCGCCGTGGCGCGGATGGTGCGTGAGCGGTGAAGATCCGGCGCGGCCCCCGGGCAGATGCCCGGGGACCGCATCCGGCGTCAGATGAAGATGAAGTCCAGCTGCGTGAGGTCGTTGACGCCGACCCCGGCCAGGGTGATCGCGACGTTCGCCACGCCGTTGCCGTCGGTATCGACCTGCAGGAGGCTGCCCACCATGCGGGCCTGGCTGCCGCCGCCGGCGACGAAGGCATCACCGCCGATGTAGCTGAACTCGCCCGTCATGCCGGTGAAGATGAACCGGTCGACGCCCACCTGGAAGTCGGTGATGACGTCGAGCAGGCCGTCCGTCGCCGCGAAGAGGAACACGTCCGAGCCGAGGCCACCGGTCATGGTGTCGGCACCCACGCCGCCGCGGATCTGGTCGTTGCCGGCCCCACCCACCAGCACGTCGTTGCCGGCATTGCCGCGCAGCACCGCGGAACCGCTGCCCAGGTCGACCACGATGGTGTCGGCGAAGTTGCTGCCAACCACCAGTTCGACATCGGTCACGAACACCGTGTTGCCCGCGACATTGCCGAGGGTCAGGCGGTCATTGCCGGCGCCGAGATTGACGTCGGAAGTGGCTGCCCCGACGAAGGTCAGGATGTCGTTGCCCGCTCCGCCGTTGATGTCCTCGACGCCACCGACCGTAAACTTATTGCCGCCGGCCGCAAGGTTCAGCACGTCGCTGCCGAGGCCGAGGTCGATCAGCCCCGCCGCCTTGGCACCCGTCAGGGTGATGCTGTCATTGCCGCCCGAACCCGTCACCGTCTCGATATCCGCCCCGACGCTCAGGGTATGCGCAACCGACAGGATGACCTGGTCGGCGCCGCCGCCCAACGAGATGGAGTTGGTCGCGGTATCGGTGATGGTGATGACATCGGCGCCGGCGCCGCCGGTCACGGTCTCGACTCCCGCGACGCTGAGCGTCGTGTTGCCGATGTTGGCGAGAGTCAGGGTGTCGTTGATGCCGCCACCGAGGTTCACCAGGCCGGAGGTCTGCGCCGCGCCGAGTGTGATCTTGTCGGCGGCGCCGCCACCGGTGATCAACTCGACGCCCGTGACCGTCAGCGTATTGGCGCCGGTGGCCAGGGTCAGGCTGTCGGTGCCGGCGCCCAGGTTGATGACGCCCGCGCCCTGCGGCGTGCCGAGCGTGACGTTGTCGCCGGCGAGCCCGCCGGTGATGGTCTCGGCGCCGCTGACGGTCACCGTGTTGGTGCCGACGGCGCTGAACAGGGTCAGCGTGTCGAGCGCGCTGCCCGCGAGGCTGATCGAGCCGGAGGCCTGCAGCGCGCCGAGGGTGATCTTGTCGGCGCCATTGGCACCGGTGATCGTCTCGACATTCAACACCGTGAGTGTGTTGGCGCCCAAGGCGAGAGTCAGCGAGTCGGCGCCGCCCCCCAGGTCCACACGGCCGGTGGCCTGCGCCGCGGTGAAGGCCACGGTGTCATCGCCGGCGCCGCCGATCACGGTCTCGACACCGCTCGCGAACAGCGAGTTGCCGCCATCGGCGAGGTTCACGCGGTCCAGGCCGAGGGCAAGGTTCGCGACGGCGACGGTGTCATTCAGGCTGCTGCCGATGACCGTCTCCACGCCGGTCATGAAGGTCGTGTTCACGGTGTTGATCAGCGACACCGTGTCGGCGCCCGTGCCGCCGGTGATCGTCTCGATCCCGCTGGCCTTGATGCTGTTCGAGCCGTCCGCGAGCGTCAGCGTATCGCTGCCGAGGCCCAGGATGTAGACGCCCGTGGTGGTCGCCGCCGTCACGGTGACGTCATCGGCCAGGTTGGCGCCCTGCACCGTCTCGACATCCGCGCCCACCGTCACGGTGTTCGCCGTGTTGGTCGACATGATGATCTTGTCGTTGCCCGCGCCGAGCGAGATGACGTCGGTGCCTTCGATGGCATCGAGGAAGGTCACCTGGTCATTGCCCGTGGTGCCGATGACAGTCTCGACACCCTGGACGAACACACTGTTGGACCCGACGGCGTGCAGCGTCAGCTTGTCGTCGCCGTCGCCCAGCAGCATCCGCCAGTTCGCGGAGGTCGAGGCCAGGGTGATGTCGTCGTTGGCGGTGCCGCCGAAGACGGTCTCGGCCGAGATGAAGCTGCCGGTGTTGTTGACGTTCGCGAGGATGACGCGGTCGAAGTTGCTGCCCATGTCGATGACATGCGAGCCGATCGCATCGGTGTAGGTTACGGTATCGGCGCCGGCGCTGCCGACCAGGGTCTCGACACCCGTCACGGTCACCGAGTTGAAGCCGGTGGACAGCACCAGGCTGTCGCCGCCGCCGGCGCCGAGGTTGACCACGCCGTTGGTCAGCACCGTGCGCATCGTGATGGCATCGCCGGCCGTGCCGCCGGTGATCGTCTCGACATTGAAGACGGAGGCGCTGTTCGCCCCGGTCGAGCTCAGCACAATGCTGTCGCTGTCGGCGGCGAGGTCAATGATCGTGCCGGCCAGCGTTCCGGTGAAGGTGATGACCTCCGCGCCGGCGGTGCCGACGACGGTGTCCGTCGCGACCAGATTGCCGGGCACGGTCTGTGTGCCGGTAACGGGTATGAAAGCCATCGAATTCCCTCCTGATGTCCCCTGACTGGAGGGTTGAATATATTGTTAGTGAACGGCGTTCAACGTCAAAATAAAAAAACAATTAAGATTTTTTAGCGCGCACGATCCCGCCGATCGGGCGCGTGGAGCCCATCGGCGGCGCGCGAAAAGTCCATAAATTATTGAATTTCAAATTTTTTCGGCACCATGATCCCGGGCCGGCGACGCCCCTTGGAGGCGGCCGGGCGCAGCTGGTGCGGTCACGAAGTTGTGCGCGCACTGCCGACATGCAGGCGCGCACGGCGCAGGTCATGCGTGTGCCAGACCGCACGCGCGCAGGCGCGGCCGAGGCTGCCACGCTTCGCGCGCGGCGTTCGTGCCTGCAGAACCCTAGAGGCGCGGCCGCCCGCCAGGCTCGGCGCGGCCAGGCGACACCATTGCGCCCTGGGGAATGCGGGCCACGGGACGCAGTTGCTCCGCGCAACGCCATGCGCGACCTCAATGCACCGGGCGTCCGACGGATGACGACGACCAGGCCCTGGTCCTGCGGCGCGGTTCCAACCCCGCGACAGGCCAGCGCACAACCGGACGGGCCAGGCGGCTGCCCGGCGCGAAGCCGCCTACCGTCGCGGCAGGACGGCGCCCTCGGCCACCAGCGTGCCGTCATCCGAACAGGCGGTGCGCGACAGCCAGGGCCAGGGATCGACCGGGCGGCCGAAGCGGCGCAACTCGACATGCAGATGCGCGCCGGTGGTGCGTCCGGTCCGCCCGACGGCGCCGATCAGCTGCCCCGGCATCACCTGCGCACCCGGGCGCACCTCCGCGGCGATGCGCGACAGGTGCGCATAGCGCCCGACGCTGCCGTCGCGGTGTTCGATGTCGATGATGGTGCCGTAGGCGTACCAACGCCCGGTGAAGACCACCGTGCCGCCCGCCGCGGCGCGCACCGGCGCACCATGCGGGGCCCGCAGGTCGACGCCGGGATGGAAACCGCGCCCGCGTTGCCCGAAGCCCGAGGAGTATTCACCCACCACCGGCATGGCGATGGGGCACGGTGCCGCGTGCAGCGCACCGGGCAGCAGCGCGGCGGCAGCGGCAAGGCCGGCGATCATGCGGGGCATGGAGGTCAGGCGCGTCGGCCGCGTCTGGCGCATGCGGGTTCTCTCCGTTCTGGTGTCGTGAAGCATCGGCCCGGGGGCCGCCCTGGGTCCTGCCTTGGCCGCGCCGGCGGCATGCGTCAACCCGTGGCGGGTTGTGCGAGGCGGTGAATATGCAACCGAAACGGGATACGGCGCTATGGCCGGCGTTGTGCGCGCCAGTCCCAGGGCGCGTCGAATCGCCCGACCCACAGGCCGCGCCGCGCGTCGCGCGCCGCCGCCTCCTGCGCCGCGTAGTCCGTCGCGTAGCGGGTAAAGGCCAGCGCCCAGCCCTGGCGTACCAGCTCGGCGCCGATGTCGCGGCCCTGGTCGTCGTGGCAGCGCACGATTCGCCGGCGATACTGGTCGGTATCGAGGTGCTGGCAGGCGACCACGCCGCGGCCGAGGATGCCCGCCATGGCGGTGCGTGCGGCCTCGCCGCAGGCATAGCGGCCGCCGGGGCGCTCGCAGGTCTGCGCCATTTCGGGCGCGTCGATGCCGTGGATGCGCAGGCGCTCGCTGCCCATCGACAGCGTGTCCCCGTCCACAACGCCGACCCGTGCGGTGAAGCGCGCCGAGGGTGCCGGCGTGCCGTCCGGGATGCCGTAGGTAACGCGCGGCAGGGGCGAGACCGGTCGGATCAACCCGGCCTGCCAGCCGATGAAGACGGAAACTGCCGCGAAGCCCAGCGCCGCCGGCCAGCGCAGCCACCAGGGCAGTCGCAGCCGTGAACGCAGCCGCTGCAGGACGGAGCGTCGGTCGGCGGCGCGCAAGGCGTCGCGCAATTCGGGCGGCAGCTTGCGACCGCGGAAGATCACGCTGCCCCCCGCGGGGGCGTGGCTGGAAGCGGCGACCGGACGTGAACCGATGACCGCGAGAAAGCCAGGGATTTGCCCATCCCGGCCCGACTTACCGGAGCCGGGGAGTCCGGGATTTGCGGGGTCGCGATGGCGTCGGCCGGCATGGCGTGACGATGCCGCAGGACAGGGAACGACTAAAGAGCAGACGCCCGCCGGCCACCCGGCCCGGTGATGGTGTCAGCGCCGTACCGCGCGCACGCCCCAGATCAGCAGGCAGGCCCCCACGACGCCGGCAATGAGATAGCCGAACCACCCGCCGAACGACACGCCGAGCAGGCCGAACAGGAAGCTCGCGACGGCCGCGCCGATGATGCCGATGACGATGTTCGCGAGCATCCCGGTATCCGACTTCATCACCGCAGACGCGATCCAGCCGGCCAGCCCGCCGATGATGATGGCCGCGATCCAGCCGACGCCTCGGTCGTCCATGCTTGCTCTCCCTGTCAAACCGCGGCGAAAGGCCGCTACCCCCGCATCAACGAAGCGTCTGCGCGGAAGTTACCGTCATGGGTGCCGACACGGTAGGTCCGCGCCTCCGTCTCCCCGCCAAACTCTCAGCGATCCGCCGCGTTAGGGGGTTCTGCGCTTGCCGAGCGGGAGAATGCCATGTCGATCCGCGCCACCTGGAAGGGTTACCTCAAGGTCGGGGAAGTCATTTGTCCGGTGGCGCTCTACACGGCGATCTCCACATCGGATCGGATCGCCTTCAACACCGTCAATCGTGAGACCGGCCATCCGGTCCGGCGGATCTACGTCGATCAGGAGACGGGCCAGCACGTACCGAAGGAAGAACAGACCAAAGGCTATGAGGTTGGGCCCGACGAGTATGTCGTGGTCGAGCCCGACGAGATCGCCGCCGCCCTTCCCGAGAACGACAAGACACTGGGCATCGAAAGCTTCATCCCCTGCCAATCCATCGATGATGTCTATTTCGACCGGCCATACTACCTGGCAGCGGCGGACAAGAATGCCCTGGAGACCTTCGCGCTGCTGCGCGATGGCATGAAGAAGGCGGGCGTCGCAGCGATCGCGCACGCCGTGCTGTTCCGCCGCGCGCGCTCGGTGCTGGTCCGCGCCTATGACGACGGGCTCATCGCGACGACGCTGAACTTCGACTACGAGGTACGCGCGGCAAGCGACGCCTTTGCGGATGTTCCGCGGAAGAAGGCAAAGCCGGAGATGCTCAAGCTGGCGGAGCACATCCTTGGTACCAAGGCCGGGAGCTTCAAACCCGAAGACTTCGAGGACCGCTACGAAGCGGCGCTTGGCGAGGTGGTGAAGGCGAAGCTCGAAGGCCG
>LNEW01000003.1 GCA_001464375.1 Rhodospirillales bacterium Ga0074136
CTGAGCAGTTCGCCCGACGGCTCGACGGGAACATGGAAGACCAGCTACGCCTGGGGCAACCGCACGCTCGGTAGCAATGGCGAGCAGCAATACTACTCCGACAGCTCCGTGGGCATCGACCCGTTCACCGTCAACAACGGGGTGCTCGAAATCACGGCCGCGCCTGGCCCGAACCCGCTGGGCCTGCCGTACGTGTCCGGGGCCATCACGACGGAGACCTCGTTCAGCCAGCTGTACGGCTATTTCGAGATCCGCGCGCAGATGCCCGAGGGCCAGGGCCTGTGGCCTGCCTTCTGGCTGCTGCCCGACGACCTCAGCTGGCCGCCCGAACTCGACGTGGTCGAGGTGCTCGGCCACGACCCGAAGACGCTCTACTTCTCCACCCATTCGACCGTGCAACCGACCGAAGGCACCACGCTGAAGGTCCAGGACGTGTCGAAGGACTTCCACACCTATGGCGCCATGTGGGGGCCCGAGACGGTGACCATGTACATCGACGGCAAGGAGGTCGCGTCGATGAACACGCCGGCCGACATGCACAAGGAGATGTACATGCTGGCGAACCTGGCCGTCGGCGGCTACTGGCCGGGCGTGCCGGACGCCTCGACGTATGCTGATCGACCACGTGCGCGCCTATGCCTATCCGGGCACCGGCGGCGGCACCGTGACGGTCACCGACCCGTCCGAGAATGTCGGCGCCAGCCAGTCCCCGAGCGTCCTGGCTCCCGGGCAGATCAAGGCTGGTTCGGGCGCCAAGGTGGCCGTGGAAGGCGTCTCGATTGCGGATACCTGGCCGGGTGGCTCCTTCGAGGTCACGGTCAGCAACGCGGCCGGCCGGCTGCACACCGAAGCGGTCGCCGGCGTCTACGGTTCGGGCCAGGCCGCCGCTTCGATCACACTGACCGGCGGCCTCGCCTCCATCAACGCCGCTCTGGCGACGCTGACCTACGAAGGGGCCGGCAACGGCGAATGGATCTGGGTCTCGGCCGTCGATCCCCAGGGCCAGAAGGTCTCGAGCGCCATCATCGCATCCGAGACGGCGGCGCCCTCCACGGGTGGCGCGCCATCCACCCCGCCGGGATTGGTTGCTCCCGCCGACCCCGTCCAGGGCACCAATGACGTGCCGGTCGTCACCACGCCCTCGACGTTCAGCATCGACCCTGGCGCGACCGGCGCCATCACCGGTATCCGCTTCACCGATACCGATCCGGATGGAACCTTCACCGTGAGGGTCAGCGGCGACACCGGCCTGCTGCGCACCAGCGCGAACACCACGGTCGTGGAGCAGGGCGAAGGCACCAGCGCCCTGACGATGACCGGCAGCATGGCGGCCATCAATGCGGAGCTCGAGACCCTCACCTACCAGGATGTGCGCGGCTCGGGCACGGAATGGCTATGGGTCTCCGTCAACGACGCAGGCGGTGCTCAGGGCGTCAGCCCGGTCGTCGTCAGCGTGACGGCGGATCCGGTGAACGCGCCGCCTTCGACCCCGGCACCGGGCGCAGCGCCGTCGATCCAGGCGCCCGACAGCATCACGGCCCAGGCCGGGATGCAGGAGGCGCTGCGAGGCGTCCAGGTCACCGATGACGATCCGACCGGTGCCTTTGCGGTTGTCGTCAGCGACGCGACCGGGCTGTTGTGGACCAGTGCGATCGACGGTGTCACCGCACGCGGCAACGGCAGCACCGAGCTGAGCCTGCAGGGGGAGCTGGACGACATCAACGCCGCACTCGCGACGTTGACGCGACAGGCCGACCCCGCTGGTGGGGCGGAGTGGCTGTGGGTCTCGGCGACCGATCCGCAGGGGTCGCGCAGCTACGAGCCCATCGTGATCACCGCGCTCGCTGCGCCGGACGCGGTCTTCGCCTGAGGCGGACAGGCGGCAGGCTGGTGCCAGCGCGCTGCCTGCCGCTTTCCGCTGGCCGACGCGGGGTCGCCGCGGATGGCGGCCCGCGCCGTTCAGTCGCGGTAGCGGTCACGTCCGTTGCCTCGCCCATAGCCGGGATTGCCGGGCGGGCCGCCGCGGCGGTCCGGCCGGACGTAGCGCGGCTGCGCGTAGGCGCGGCTCGGCTGGTACACGATTGGCGGCCGTGACCGCCGGGACTGGTCGAACAGGTAGTTGTCGCCGCCGCGGCGATAAGGATACGGCGTGACCAGGCGTGAGTCGCCAGTGTACGCCGGGTACGGCGCTGATTGCCGCCCGACGGGGACGCCGACGCAGCCTGCCAGCGCGAGGCCCGCGACAAGCACGGCAAGATGGGTACTGCGCATGGCGACCTCCCGTGGATGCGGCGTGTGCAGGATGCGCCGGGGCTGATGAGCCGCTGGCGACGGCGTTCTGCGCCACCACCTACCTCAACGGTTTCACGCCAGCGGAGTTTCCCGCCGCGATGAATCGCCCGGGCTCTGCAATTGTCGCGAGGTTGGCGCGGCGTTGGCGCAAGGTGTGGACTCGGGCGATGCGTATCGCGCCGACACCGCACCATGGCGCGTCCCGGCAATGTGCGGCGACGGGCCGGATCGACCTCGGAGGGAGTGCCTTCGCATGATGCTGGCGCCATTGCTGCTGCGGCCGCTGCTGGTCGAACGCGTCTGGGGTCGGCGCGATCTCGGCGGCTGGGTCGGCATGGCCCGCACAGCGGACAACAACCCGATCGGCGAGGCCTGGCTCACCGACGTGACCTGCCAGGCCGAGGACGGCTCCACGCTGGCGGCGCTGATGGCGAGCGGCCAAGGCGGGCCCGGCGCACCGCCGCTGCTGGCGAAGCTGCTGTTCACCGCCGCGCCGCTGTCGGTGCAGGTGCATCCCACCGACGCTGCGGCCGGTGTCGCCGGCATCCCGTCGGGCAAGGACGAGGCATGGCACGTGCTGGAGGCGTCGCCCGGCGCGATGGTCTGGATCGGCTTTCACCGCCCGGTCACCGAGGACGCGCTGCGCATGGCCGTGGCGGATGGGTCGGTCCTCACGCTGATGCGCCAGCATGCGGCACGCGTCGGCGAGACCATCCTGGTTCCCGCCGGCACGGTCCACGCGATCGGCGCCGGCCTGGTGATGCTGGAGGTGCAGGACGCGATCGATGTCACCTACCGGCTGTTCGACCACGGCCGTCCGCGCCCGCTGCAGGTCGACGCGGCGCTGGCGGTGGCGGATCGCGGGCAGTCGCGCGT
>LNEW01000004.1 GCA_001464375.1 Rhodospirillales bacterium Ga0074136
CCCGGCGCGCCGCAGCGCGTCGCGCCGATAGCGCGCGCCCGTGCCGAGCGAGAAGATCGCGTTGATTCGGTCGTAGGAGGGCGCGCCGTGGTCGAACAGCCCCTGCACGAAGCGGTCGCGCTGGCGGTCATCGGCGTAGTGCCGCGGCAATGTCGCATGTGGCGCGATCGGCGGAGGCGCGGTGTCCATCTGTTGTTTCCCGGGGCGGCGCATGGGAGCCGCGCGCGGCACGCCGCGTCAAGTCGCCGGAAGGGCGCATGGCGGGGATGCTTTCTGGCTCCCCGAGTTGGACTCGAACCAACGACCTAGGGATTAACAGTCCCGCGCTCTACCAGCTGAGCTATCGGGGATCAGGAGCCGGGAGCCGCGTATAAGGTGGGGCGCCACCACTGTAAAGCCGCCCGCGCGATCAGGTCCGGGCGGGAATCGAACCCACGTAGCAGGTTTTGCAGACCTGTGCCTGACCACTCGGCCACCGGACCGCGCGGGCGCCCCATATCGGCTGCGCGCCGCCCGCGGTCAAGCGCCGCCTGCCTCCGGTCCCCCGGCCCCGGTCGCGACGCGACACGCGCGTTGGCGCTGCGCGCGCGCCCGACCTATAACCCCGCGGTTCCTGCACGAGGCCGATGGATGATGGATTTCGCCGAGGCACGCCGCTTCATGGTCGATTGCCAGCTGCGCCCCAACCGCATCGAGGACCCGCGCATCGTGGGCGCGATGCGCGACCTGCCGCGCGAGCGCTTCGCCCCGCCGGCGCAGGCCTCGCGTGCCTATGCCGATGCCGACCTGCCGCTGCCAGGCGGGCGGGCCATGATGCAGCCGATGGTGCTGGCGAAGCTGGTGCAGCTGGCCGGGCTCCGGCGCGGCGAAAGGGCGCTGGTGGTGGCGGCCGGCACCGGGTTCGGCGCGGCGCTGATGGCGGCGATCGGCGGGTCCGTCACCGCGGTCGAAGCCGACCCGGCGCTGCTGGCGATCGCCCGCGCCGCGCTGCCCGCCGCCGTGCCGGCCGGGTCCGTGACGCTGATCGAGGGCGATCCCGCGCTGGGCCACGCGGCCGGCGCGCCCTATGACGTCATCATGGTCGAGGGCGGCGTCGCGGCCGTGCCGCGCGCGCTGGAGGACCAGCTCGCCGAGGGCGGGCGGCTGGTCGCGATCGGCCTGGAAGGCGGCCCGCCGGGCCGTGCGCTGCTGGCGCGCCGCGCCGGCGGCACCGTTTCGACAACGCGCGAGTTCGACGCCCATGCCCCGGCACTGCCCGGCTTCGCCGCTGCCCCGGCCTTTGCGTTCTAGGCCGGGCATCCCACGTCACACTTCTTTGCCGGGCCAGGCTGGCGTGGGCCTGTTGCGGTGCGTTAAGACTTTTCCGCGAGACTTCCGGTGCG
>LNEW01000005.1 GCA_001464375.1 Rhodospirillales bacterium Ga0074136
CCGGCAATCCGCGCCTGTTGGCGGCACGCGCCGCCGCCCGCGCGGTGGACGAGAACGTGCCCCAGGCGCTGTCCGGCTGGCGGCCGACGGTCGTGATCGCCGCCGGGGCGGGCTATAGCGACACCACGACGCGGACGCAGCAGACCGCCGGCGGCGCGATCTTCCCGATCACCGACCCCTCTACCGGCTTCGTGACGGGGCTCGGCCGCACCGGCACGACGCCGTTCTCGGCCTATACGGAATCGCCGCGCGGCACGGGCACGCTGCAGGCGACCGTCACCCAGCCGATCTATCGCGGCGGGCGCACCACCGCCCAGACC
>LNEW01000006.1 GCA_001464375.1 Rhodospirillales bacterium Ga0074136
AAGATGATCCGCCGCCACCCCCATGTGTTCGGTGCCGAGGAAACCCGCACAGCCGAACAGCAGGTCGCCGCCTGGGAGGTCCAGAAGGAGGCCGAACGCGCCAGCCGCGCCGAGACCGGGACGCTGGCCGGCATCCCGCCCGGCCTGCCGGCGCTGACCCGGGCCGCCAAGCTGACGCGCCGCGCCGGCCGGGTCGGCTTCGACTGGCCCGACGCCGCCGCGGTGCTGGATAAGCTGGAGGAGGAGGCCGCGGAGCTGCGCGCTGAACTGCGCACCGACGACCAACCCGCTGATCGCGCGGCATTACGCGATGAGGTCGGCGACCTGCTGTTCGTGCTCGCGAATCTGGCGCGCAAGCTGGATCTCGACCCCGAGGACTGCCTGCGCGGCGCCAACCGCAAGTTCGCGCGTCGCTTCGGCTATATCGAACAACGCCTTCGACATGAGGGCAAAACACCGAACGACAGCACGCTGGAGGAGATGGAATCCCTCTGGTCCGAAGCGAAGCGCCAGGAACGCCAGACATGATGCGAACCATCATCGCCATTACACTGGTTCTGTGGCTTGTCTCGCCGATCGGGGCATCCGCCCAGCCCCGCCGTATCCTCGAGGATGCCGGCCCGGCGGGGCGCATCACCTCCGCCCCGCAGGGCATGGGCGAGGCGCTGCGCCTCACCCGTGCCGGACAGACCCTGTTCCAGGCCCGCGCCCAGCGCTTCGAACCCTTCCCCGGCGGCGCGGTCGAGCTCCCGCCCGGCATCCCGGCCATCGCCATCACCGGCTGGACCGGCGGCGCCTATTGCTGCTGGACCCTGCACCTGTTCCGCCAAGGGCCGGGCGGCCTCGCCCATATCGCCGCCCTGCCTCTCGGGAAGCGGGAGCCGGCCATCATCCGCCTGGCCCCGCCGGACGGCACGGGCATCCGCCTGGCCGATGCCACCTTCGACTTCTGGGAGGCGCCGGTAAGCCTTGCCACGGACCTGCACCCGACCATCCCCTTCCGCTGGACCGGGCGGGTGCTGGAACCGGACCTCGCCGCCATGCGCCGCCCGGTCGCGGCGGCGCTCGGCACCGCCTGCGCCGACATGGCGGCCCCGCAGGACATGCGACCGCCCGAGCTCCGGATCACGCTCTACCCGGATGTCGATGCCGCCATCGCCACGCTGCGCGAGCGCGGCTGGGAGCGGCCGACCGATGGCGGCCCCCATGCCGGCGTCGAGGCCGCACGCCTCGCCGCGTGCCTGATCTATTCCGGCCATGCGGCACAGGCCCGACGGCTGCTGCGCGAGGCCTGGCCGGACGGCGTGGCGGGGCTGCGCGAGACCGAGCGCCAGATCGCCGCCCGCCTCGCCTGCAGCCCCTTCGCCGCGGCGGTACGGGCTGTGAATGCACCGCGCGCGCCCTTCACCACCGGCCGCTGCGACCGCGACGGGCCGGACCAGACGGCGGTCTTTGCCCTGGGCTGGCGCTGATCAGCCGGGGTGGGTCTCGGCCCGCACCGTCACGCGCCCTTCCGGCAGCGGGATGAACTCTGTCTCGTCGCCCGGCACCCTGGCGAAGCGCCCGGCCTTCCAATCCGCCTTGGCCTGCTCCAGCCGCTCGCGCGATGACGCCACGAAGTTCCAGTGCAGGTAGCGCGGCCCGTCCATCACCGCCCCGCCCAGCATCAGCAGCCGCGCGCCCTGCGGCCCGGCGGTGATCGCCAACGCATCGCCGGGGCGGAACACCAGCATGCGCCCGGCCTCGAACGCCACCTCCGCCACGGTGACGCTGCCCTGCACGACGTAGGCGCCGCGTTCCTCGTGCCGGTCGGGCAGCGGCAGCCGCGCCCCCGGCGCGAGGATCGCATCGGCATAGAACAGCGGCGAGGAGACCTCGACCGGCGCGCGCAGGCCCCATCCCTCGCCGGCGATCAGGCGCATCCGCACGCCCTGGTCATCGACGAAGGGCAGCGCGGCCGCGGCGTGATGGACGAAGGCCGGGGCGCTTTCCTCGGCGGATTTCGGCAGCGCCACCCAGGATTGGATGCCGAACATCCGCCGCGCCTGGTCGCGCTGCGCCGCATCGGTGCGTTCGGAATGCACGATGCCGCGCCCGGCGGTCATCCAGTTCAGTTCGCCCGGGCGGATCGGCTGCGCGGAGCCGAGGGAATCCCGGTGCAGGATTTCGCCTTCGAACAGGTAGGTCACGGTGGACAGGCCGATATGCGGGTGCGGGCGCACGTCCAGGCCCTGCCCGCTCAGGAATTCGCCGGGGCCCATCTGGTCGAAGAAGATGAAGGGGCCGACCAGCTGGCGTTCGCGCGCCGGCAGGGCGCGGCGCACCTCGAAGCCGCCGACGTCATGCGCGCGCGGGATGATGACGGTCTCGATGCCGGGCGGGGCCGGCGGGCAGCGCGGTTCGGGTTCGTTGAGGGTGGACATGGCCGGAACTCCTTCGAGGCTGCGACGACAGATTGGACGGCCGTGTGCCGCGTCGCCATCCGGCCGTCAGGTCGCGACGAACGGTCGCCTGATTTCAGGCAACCGGCAGGACGGGGTCAGCCGGCGCGGGCGCGCGCGACACAGGCATGCACGCGTCCCGCGGCCCGTGTCGTGCCCCGCGTGACGACCGCGTGCGTCGGTGTGCGCCGGTAGGCAACCGGGTCCGTTCCGCGCGGCCTCGCCGCGAGCACCAGGGCAAGGGCTTCCCGGCTCGCCGTGTCTCCGACCAGATCGTTGAGGGCCGCCAGCGAGGCGATCGCGAGTTGCGCGTAATGCGCATCCACGCGGGACCAGTCACCCCCGCCGGACCAGCCGCGCGCCCGCGTCTCGTCCCCGATCCGCCGCCACGTCGTGTAGGCCTCGCCTGCCGGCGCCGCAGGTGCGACGGCGAGGCGATAGGCGATGCCGTCCGCCGGTACGAAACCGCTGCGGGCGTTGAGGAAGCGACCTGTCAAGAAATTGGCCGTCCAGGACAGGAAAGCCTGGGCATCGCGGTTTCCGCGTGCCGCCGCAGCGGCCGCGATGCTCGCGAGATAGTCCTGTTGCCAGGGCGCTGTCGCTCCAGGGTCGCGATAGGCGCCCGGGAGCCAGCCATGCGCCTCGCCCTGGCGCGCCGTCCAGGCCGGGGTCTGCGCCCGCAGCCACGACCAGTTGTCCGTCGCCGCGGCCCTCAGGAAGGATGCATTGGGATCATCGTCGGGGACGATCCAGGCCGCTTCGTCCACTTGGCGGAGGTTCCAGGCGGTCCCGCGGACCTGACCGCCATTGGCGACGATCACGTCGCCTGCGCGTGGCGAAGGCTTGCGCCCCGCCGGATAGGTCGAGACCACCGACCGCGCACCCTGTGCCAGCACCTCGTCGAGGAAGGCACGCCGCCCGGTCAGCAGGTAGGGGACGAACGCGACATCGGGCTGGTGGGCGTCGTCGGGCGACCAGCCGGTATCGGTGGGGATAGGCTGCGGGAGGGTGCGCGGCGGAGCACCGCCGCGCGGGTCGGTCCACAGGCCCGGCCAGCGCCGCGTATCGAGCCAGCCCCCCTGGCCGTCCGCACCGCCAGCGGGATCCCAGAAATGCCAGGGTATGCCGCCCGCCGCTTCGGCCTGGCCGGTGGCAAACGCCGCGGCTCGCGCATCGCCGCTGATCAGCCACGCCGCCTGCCAGCCCGTGGCGGGCCCGATGTCGAGGCGCCCGCCCGTCGTCGGCATGTATTGGGTGAAGCCGCGGGGTGCGAAGGGCACGTGCCAGGCCGGGGCGGCCATCCCGGCAGCGAAGCGCGCCAGCAGCGCCTCCTCGACGCCGTTGCCGACGTCGTAGCGCGCGACGGCGCCGGTCTCCGCCAGGTAGGCGACATCCGGGGTCACCATCGGGGGCGGTGCAGCGGGCCGGCCATCGGGCGCGAGGTGCACGGACCGACCCAACGCCGTGTAGTGGGGCTGCCGGATGCCGGCGAGGCGCAGCACCTCACGTCCCTGGTGCAGCAACTGGGCGCTGTAGGTCGCCGTGCCACCGGCTGGCCGCATGGCGACATCGTTGCGCAGCCAGATATCGGCCCAAAGCGACCCGTCGCGACGGCGGGCCAGGTCGGCGACGAGGCGCACGGAGGCAGCGCCCCCAACCGCCGAAGGCGGCACCAGCGTCTCGACACGGACCTGCCGCGCCAGCGGCCCGGCCTGCCAGGGACGCCGACCGCGCGAAGGATGCGCCAGGGCCAGGGCGGCCAGATCGGCGCGCCACGGACGACCTTCCGGAGGGGCGATTTCCAGCACCAACTCCCCCACCCCGCCCAGGCCTGCAGGGTCCTGGGGCTGCGGTGGCGTGGCGCTGGCGCGGGACAGCACGATCCCCTCGCTTTGCCCGCGCCGCAGCGCCGGGGCGGCCACGGCGAGGATGGCAAACCGCGCCGAGCCATCCGCATGGCGCGTTGTGACGTCGACCTGCAGCGCGACGGGCGCACCGCCGTGCCGTCGCGCAACCAGCGTCACGCCCGAGGGCACATCGCCTGGCCGGAAGGCTTGGCCGAAGACGACCGTGCTGCCCTCGGGCGCGCCGGTGCCGGTCAGCACGAGGCCCACCACCTCGCCGGGTAGGGTGGCGCAAGGGGGCGGTGGTGCCGCAACGGCGCTCGCGCCCTGGGCCGCCGCGCGGGTCGCATGCGTGCCCCCCAGCCCCAATGTCGCCGCCGCGACCAGTCCGGCGTGGCGGCGCGGCAGGTGCGCCGCGGTCATGGCCGCCCTTCCAGTACGCGGCGAAACAGTGCCACCTGGCCTTCCGTGGTCGGTTCCCAGCCGAACGCCTCGGCGTGGCGCCGCGTCGCCGTGCGGTCCGGCGGCGCCGAGAGGAGGCGACGCACCCCAGCCACGATCGCCGCCGGCGAGGTATCGTCCAGCACCATCCCTGCCGCGCTCGAGGAAATCGCTTCGGCGCTGCCCCAGGCCGGACCGGCAAGCGCAGGCGTGCCGCACGCCATCGCCTCGAGCAGCACATTGGCCCAGCCCTCCCGCAGCGAGGCCAGGACCAGCGCATCGGCGGCGCCATACAGGCGCGCCAGCGCGGCATGCGGCTGCGGGCCAAGCAGGCGCACCCGGTCCGCGACGCCGAGCCGCAGCGCCAGCGCCTCGAGGGCCGAACGCTCCGGCCCTTCCCCGGCCACCAGCAGCGTGCAGTCGGGCAGTTCAGGCAAGGCGGCGATGATCCGGTCATGGCCCTTGCGCGGGATGAGCAGGCCGACCGACAGCAGGATCTTGCCCTGCAGGCCAAACTCCGCGCGCACCGCCGCGCGATCGGCGGGCGGGCGAAAGGTATCGAGGTCGACACCGTTGCGCAGCACCGTCACCTTGGCCGGTGGCGCGCCGAGGTCGACCAGTCCCTGGCGGAGGCCAGCGCTGACCGCGACCAGCGCGTCCGCACCGGCGATGACGTCGGAGATCAGGCGCCGCGGTACGCGGTATTGCGGCAACAGGCTGGTGTCCGAACCCCGAGCCGTCACGACCACGGGCAGGCCGGTCTCACGTCCGAGCCAGAGTGCGGCGACGCCGTCGGGGAACAGGTAGTGCGCGTCGATCGCATCGAAGTTCTGGCCTTCGCGGTTCAACCGCGCCCAGGTTGCGCGCAAGGCACGGTACAGCATCCAGGGGCCACTCAGAATGCCGAGCCGAGGCAGCGCCAGGTAGCGCGGATGATGGACCAGGAGGCCGTGGCGTTCCTCCTGCTCGGGAATGTCGGCGTAGCGGCTCCAATCGCCGAACACCGCATTGGCGGAGGGGAACCAGGGGACCGGGGCGATCACCTGGCTGCTGGCCTTCCCGCTCGCGACCAGGTGCCGCAGCCGGTTTTCGACGAAGACGCCGTGGTTGGGCTGGCGGGCATTGGGGTACAGCGTGGTAATCGTGAGCAGGCGAAGCGCGCGCGGCGCGAGCGTCGCCGCCGCCGTCGAATCCCCCATGGCTTGATCGAGCGCCATCTCGCGTTCCGTGCGGCCTCCCTGGAGGGGGGATGGTCGGCCAGACAGGTGCCCCTCCATGCCGGGTCATTGTGAACCGTCGCCCGTCATGCGGAAAGGATGGCGCGACCGGACCAGTGTGCGTATCGGCGAGGCCCGGTCGCACCTGGGCGGCTTGATTGCAACACCCCATGCTGCTTCCTTCGCTGCACGGCATGGTGCGGGGCGGGAGGCGCGAAGGTGTTGGCGGGCCGTGGCAATCATTCCAGGCGCAGGCCTCGCGTCGCGTCGGGCCGAGGTCCGGGCGGCCCATGAAGTCGATCGTCAAGGCGGTACTGTTTCGCCTGGGCGTCGCCCGCCTGCTGCATCGCTGGCGCAATCGGCGCGCCTTGACGGTGGTGATGTTCCATCGCGTCTTGCCGCCCGGGGATGTTCGCTTCGCCGGTGCAAACCCGACCTATACGGTGACCCCGGCGGAATTCGCCCGCTGCCTCGATGTCTTCACCGAGTTCTATACGATTGTCACGCCCGAGGAGGTCGAGGCCGCCGCCGAAGGCGCCGCCCTGCCGCCCTGCCCGCTGCTTATCACCTTCGACGATGGTTGGCGCGACAACGCGGAATACGCGCTGCCGCTGCTGCGTGCGCGCGGGCTCCCGGCCGTGGTGTTCGTCGCGACGGGTCATCTCGGGCGAGATGAGGGTTTCTGGCAGGAAGAGGTCTTCGACCGTATCGCTGCGCGCAGCGCGGGGCCGGGCGGCCGTGAGGCAGCAGACGCCGCGGTGGCCGCGCTGCTGGATCGAACGGCCGACCAGCGGGCGCAGTTCCTGGCCACGCTGCCGACCCGCGGGCTGCCGCGCCGGATGGCTGATCCCCTGGACCTGCAGGAGATGCAGGCTGGCGGGATCCGGATCGGTGGCCACGGGCATTCGCATGACCCGCTGGCGGAGGTGGCCGAGGCCGAGACGGAAATGCTGAAGTGCCGTGCGACCCTGGCCGCACTTGGCCTCGGTGGGGCGCGACCGGGCTTTTCCTTCCCGCATGGGCGATGGTCGCCCGGACTTGTGGCGGCCGCGCGGGCGGCCGGCTTCGGCCTCTGCTTCACCAGCGAGGCGGAACTCACGCCGGTTGCGGCGCTGTGCGCCGATCGCATGGTCGGACGCGTCTCCATCGACCTGCAGGGCGTCCGAGGCGGGGCCGGCTTCGACGTGGCCGCGTTGGCGTTCTCGCTGATCACGCGGCGGCACGCCGCGCCGGCATGATCCCGCGCGCCGGCCCGGGTCTGGAAGCGACGGTGAAGGCACCGTCCGAACTCGATGCCGAGGAGATCGCGGCCTGGCTCGATTTCATGCGTGCGACCGGGAGCCTTGGCCGGGCATTCCTCTCGCCCCGGTTTGCGCTGGCTTGCGAAGGCGCTCACGGCCGCGCGCGGGTCGCGGTCCTGCGGGATTCGGCGGGGCTTTGCGGTTTCCTGGCCTTCCAGTTCCGCAGCCCGTGGCACAGAGCGTTCGGGGCTGCCGAGGCGATCGGTGGCGACATGGCGGACCATGCCGGGCTCGTCGCCCGTCCCGGCTTCCGGGTATCGCCGCAGGTCCTGCTTCGGCTCAGCGGCCTGGGATCGCTGTTTCTGCGTCAGATCTCGCCCGAACAGGACGGCTTCGGTCTCGTCGGGGAACCGGCGCGGATCGGACATCTGATCGACGTGTCGGGCGGGGCCGAAGCCTATTTCGATGCGCTGGCCGCGCGAGACCGTCCTTTCGTCCTGGACACCGAACGCCGGTCGCGACGTCTCGCGAAGGAGTTCGGCGAGGTTGAATTCGCTCTCTGCAGCGACCCGTCGAGCGCCGAGGTCGAGGCGATCATCGCTGCGAAGCGTGCGCAGTACGATCGCACCGAGGCCGCGGATCCGCTTGCGATCGAAGCCAATCGTCGCCTCCTGGTTCTGCTGGCGCGTGGCGGCGGGCCGGATTGCCGCGTCGTGCTGACGCGGCTCAGCGCCGGCGGGCGGACCCTCGCGCAGCATCTTGGCCTGATGCACGGCGGGACGCTGAGCTACTGGTTCCCCGTCTATGACCCGGCCGCCCGCAAGGTGTCGCCCGGGCGCATCCTCCTCTGGCATACCATCCGCAACGCCGAAGCCCAGGGCATCACGCTGATCGACCGGGGCGGCGGGGATTCGCAGGCGAAGCGCGATTTCTCGACCGGTACGGTGACCTTCGGCATCGCACATCTTGCAGCCAGCGGTCTTCGCGGGGGCGTCGCGCGCGTCGCGCAGGCGCTTGCCTGGAGGCTTGGGGTGTGACGCAAGCCGCTGCCGGCAGGCTCTCCGTGGTGATCCCGGCGCGGAACGCCGCCGCGACACTCGCACGGTCCATCGCCTCCGCCCGCGCGCAGACCATGCCTCCGTTCGAGATCATCGTGGTCGACGACGCCAGCATCGACACCACGGCTGCGGTAGCGCGCGCGGCCGGCGGCGCCCTGACGCGCGTCCTCTGCCTGCCCGTTCGCCAGGGCGCAGCGGCGGCACGCAATCATGGGGTGGAGGCGGCGCGTGGCGACCTGGTCGCGTTCCTGGACGCCGATGACACCTGGGACCCGTCTAAGACAGCGCGACAAATCGAGGTCATGGTGTCGCAGCCGGCGACGACCTTCTGCGCCTGTCGCGCCCGTCATGTGGCGGCGGATGGCACGCTGCTGGGGCAGATCCACCAGGGTGTGCCGGTGGCACAGGGGCCCGACGCCTGGCGGTCACTCTTGGCGGAGAGTTTCGTCGCCACCCCCTGTGTGCTGGCACGACGCGATGCGATCCTCGACGCCGGCGGTTTCGACCCGGCGCTGCCGGTCGCGGAGGATCAGGACCTCTGGATACGCCTCGCGCTGGCCGGCGGGGTTGGTTTCGTCGACGACGTGCTCGTCACGGTGCACGACCGTCCGGGGAGCCTGTCGCAGGAATACGCGTCGCGAACCGCAGAGATCACGCTCGCCATGGTGCTCGGGCATGTCGAGCGCCAGAAGGGGCGGCTGACGACGGCGGAACGCCGCCATGCACTCGGCGCGCGCTACACGCAGAATGGTCGCCGCTTCTATCGCAACGGGCAGTGGCGGGCCGGGCTGCGCTGCCTCGCGTTGGCGATCCTCAACGGGCACCAGGTCGGGGCGAATGCCTGGTATCTGGTAACGGCTGCGCCGGGGATGGCGCGGGTGAAGCGGTGGCTTGGATGAGCGACACGGCGGCCTGACCTTCGGCGGTCTGCTCAATGATCCGATCTGGATCAGCGGCACCGGGTCTCGTGACGTCGGCCTGGATCCCGGTGACGCGCGGCGGTTGCGTGCAGCAACCAGCGGAGGCAGCAGGTCTCTGCTCGGCAACCGCGAGGAGCGCGAACGGCACTGACCGCAAGCGCGCCCAGCCCACAGCATCGAGGGTGGCGGCCGTAACCGCGTCCCGCAGCACCCGTGAATCGAATTTCTACACTATCCGTGGTGTTTCCAGGGCGTCACCGCCACCAGATTTTGTGGATCCTGAACACGAGGACTGGCGGGCCAGCCGGCGGAATCATGGCTAACCTTCTCGTCATCGTCTTGCTCTTCTTGGATCGGAAGCGCTGTACGATCGCAGGCGATGAACGGATGAAGCAATTTTGTTTCATTTCTGCCTAATTATATGCCGCGTGCTTTTTAATGTTGACTTAACGCGGGCGCCAAGCCACCGGTTGGACAACCTGCAGTGGAGCAGTTGGTGTCTGGTACCGTCTCGATTCCTGACTTTGTCCCCGTCCCCGTCAACGGCGTCGTCAGCTTGCTACTCGAAAACGCCGGCCTCGGTAGCCTGGAAGCGGGCGTTACAACCTTCGGGCAGGTATTCCGTCCGGGCGATTTGCCCGCCGGTACCGGCCTTGCGGCGACCATCGACGGTGCTGCCGCAGCCGTGCAGCTGGACATCAAATCCACCTACCCGGACGGGTCTGCCAAGTTCGCCATCGTCACCGTGGCGCGCCCCGACCTGGCGCCAGGCAGCACCGCGGACCTCGTCCTGCTGAGGGGCGCCGGAGCGACGGCGACGGCAATCGATCTGGTCGATGCGATCGCAGGCCATGACGTTACCGTCGACATCGTGGGCGCCGCGGGATCGACACGGATCGATGTCCTCGATGCCTTGGCCACAGCCCTCGCGGATGGCAGCGCTTCGGTGTGGCAGCACGGCGCTCTCGCCTCGCAGGCGCGGGTCGAGGTCCTGCTCGGTGGATCGCAGCGTCTGGTCTTCGACGTCACGGCCTTCGCCGGCGGCGGCATCGAGGTCGAGGCCCAGTTCAACAACGACCGCGCGATGGAGGCGGTCGGTGGGCGCGTGGCCTATACCGCTGTCGTGCGGATGGATGGGCAGGAAGTCGCGCGGGAAACCGTTGATCAGGCGCAGTACCAGAACTGGCACCGGACCTTCTCGTCGAATGGCCGCGATGGGGGGCAGGGATTGGGAGACCCCGCATCCGGCTGGCTCAACATCCAGCAGGATGCACGCTACCTCGAGGCGACGGGGGCGATCTCCCCGTACGACTTCAACCAGGGTGTCTCGGAAACGAAGCTCGACGCCTGGTTCGCGGCGACCGCCCAGGCCGGCTGGGGCGACCCCTTCGCCGCCAACGGCGTGACCCAGTACATGCCGATGACGGGCGGACGCGAGGATATCGGCATAACCACCGCCGCCAACACCGGATGGATCCTGACGCAGGATGCGCGCGCGGCGGCTTATGCGATGGGCCAGGCAGAGGCGGCGAGCGGCATACCGTGGAACTTCTGGGATGCGGCGAACGGGACTTGGCTCAACACGGATGCCTATCCGCGGCTTTGGACGGATCCGCGTGGCGGGACCGGCCGTCCAGGTGATGCGACCTCAACCGGCCTGACGCAACAGGTCGACGCCGCTGCAACCGGATGGACGCCGGAAAGGGCGCATCATCCTAACCTCTCCTATGTTCCGTACCTTGCTACGGGCGAGCGTTGGATCCTCGATAATCTGAACGCCGAGGCCGCCTGGGTGGTGGTGAACACCTATCCTGCCACCCGCCAGAACGGCCAGGACCTGCTTGCCAATGGGGAGCAGGTGCGCGCCGCCGCGTGGAGCCTGCGTGAAGTGCAGGGCGCAGCCTTCGCCAATCCCGACGGCTCGGTTGAGCAGGCCTATTTTCAGAGTGTCGCCGACGCAAACTGGGCCTGGCTGGTCAGCAAGATCCCCGAATGGACCGCGCAGCAGGGTGAGGCGCACGGCTGGCTGCCCGGCGCGTATGGCACCCCCGGGGCAACAGCGCCCTGGCAGCAGGACCACTTTGCATCGGTCGCCATCCTGGCTGCACGCCATGGCAACGCTGACGCGATGACCTTCCTCCAGTGGCAGTCGAACTTCCTGATCGGGCGTTTCACGCACGAAGCCGACGGCTTCAACCCGCGGGATGGTGCAGGCTACAACGTGAAGGTCTTCGATCCCGCGACGGGCCACATCTACAAGACCTGGAGCGAAATCGGCGCTGCCACGGTGGCCGCCGGCTGGTCCCAGGGCGCCAACTGGTCCCAAGCCAACTACCCGCAACTCGCCCTCGCCACACTGGCCGGCCTCTATGAGGTCACCGGATCCCTCGCCGCCGCCGACGCATATTGGTCCGTCGCAGCGCAGGCGCCGCCCTTCACCTCCTCGGCCGCCTTCGCGGTCAACCCCACCAACGCCTTCGCGCCTCCTCCCGCTGACGGACGCCTCATGACCGCCGGGGCGGGCGACACCACCCTGACCGGCGGCGGCGGCGACGAGCGGCAACGATACGCTCGTCGGCCAAGGCGGCCGTGACCGCGTCGACGGCGGCACCGGGCGCGACAGCCTCGTGGGCGGCGCGGGCGCCGATACGCTGATCGGCGGCGATGGCAACGATACGCTTGACGGTGGCCAGGGCGCCGACTCCCTGGCTGGCGGAAACGGGAATGACCGCTACGTCGTCGACGCATCGGGCGACACCATTCTCGAACGCGACAACGGCGGCGACGACCTGGTGCTGGCGAGCCTGTCCTGGACATTGCAAGCGAATATCGAGCGGCTGACCTTGACCGGTTCCGGCCATGCCGCCGGAACCGGCAATGCGCTCGCCAACCGCATCGAGGGCAATGGCGGGAACAACCTGCTCAATGGCGGCGGTGGCAACGATACGCTGGTGGGCGGCGCCGGGGGCGACACGCTGAACGGCGGCGTCGGGGCCGACAGCATGCAGGGCGGCGCCGGCAACGATGTCTACTACGTCGGGGATCCCCTCGACCGCATCTTCGAGGCGCCCGGCGGCGGCGTGGACCGCGTCATTGCCCACATGAGCTACACGCTGCCGACCGACGTGGAGGACCTCCTCATCGGCAACGGTGCCGCCTATTCGGGCACCGGCAATGCGCTGGCGAACCGCATGACCGGGAATGCCGCCGCCAATCTCATCACCGGGCTCGGAGACAACGACACGCTGGCCGGCAACGCGGGTGCCGATACCTTGCGCGGGGGTGTGGGCAACGACGTCCTGAACGGTGGCACCGGCGACGACCGCATGGAAGGCGGCATCGGCGATGACATTTTCTACGTCGACACCGCACTCGACAGCGTGATCGAGGCGGCAGGGGCGGGCATTGATCACGTCATCGCCACCACCAGCCACGTGCTCGCCGCGAATGTCGAAAACCTGACCATAGGCAATGGCGGCGCGTTCGCCGGGACCGGCAACCTGCTGAACAACACGATCATCGGCAACAATGCCAGCAACCTCGTCTCAGGGCTCGGCGGCAGGGATCTTCTCTACGGGCGCGGTGGCGCGGACACGCTTCTCGGCGGCGACGATGTCGACACTCTCTACGGGCAGGATGGCGATGACGTGCTCTCCGGCGGCCTGGGCAATGACGTGCTGAGCGGCGGCGCCGGGAGAGACACCTTCCATCTGTCGGCTCCGCTGGGGTGGGACAGCATCACCGACTTCACCCCCGGTCAGGATCGGATCGAGATACTGCGCGGCGGTTTCGGCAACATGTTGCCGGCCGGAGACCTGGATGCCTCGGCCTTTCGCGCGGGCACTGTCGCCGCCGGTGGCGGCGCGCAGTTCCTCTACAATGCCGCGACAGGGTGGTTGCGCTGGGATGCGGACGGCGCGGGCGGTACGTCGGCCACGTTGGTCGCCATCCTTGTTGGAGAGCCCGCCATCAGCGCCGCCGACATACGCATTGTCGACGTGATGAGTTCCACCTTGCAGACCGACACCCTGATCGGTTGATCTTCCTCCGGTGTCACACCGGGAGGTCGGCATGCGCGCATGGCAGGTGGGAGCGATGGTCCTGGCACTCGGTGCCGTGGAGGCGCCCGCCATGGCCGAGGTGTTGCGCGTCGGCCCCGGCCGGCCGATCCCGACGATCGCCGAGGCGGCGCGCCGCGCGCGCGAGGGCGACTCCGTGCTGATCGCGCCGGGACACTACGCCGAATGCGCGGTATGGCGCGCCGCGCGGCTGCATATCGCCGCCGACGGACCTGGCGAGGTCGAGGTCACGGGCGCGGTCTGCCAAGGCAAGGCGCTGTTCGTCGTTGCCGGCACCGATGTGACGATCGAGGGCCTGACCTTCCGGGGCGCCACGAACGATGCCGGCAACGGCGCCGGCATCCGCGCCGAGGGCACAGCCCTGACGATCCGCCGCTCGCGATTCCTCGGCAATCAGAACGGCATCCTGACCGCGTCGAACATTCCCGGCGGCACGCTGACCATCGAGGACAGCACCTTCATCGGCAACGGCGCGCTGGTGCAGGAATGCGCGCACGGCCTGTACGCGGGGCGCCTCGCGCTGGTCTCGATCCGGCGCAGCCTCTTTGAGGACACGCGTATCTGTCACCATGTGAAGTCACGCGCGCTCCGCACCGAGATCCATGACAGCCGCATTATCGACGGGCCACGCGGCCGTTCGAGCTACCTGCTGGATATCCCGAACGGGGGCGGCCTGCTGCTGGCCGGCAGCGAACTCAGCAAGGGCCCGCAGACCGGCAACCGCAGCGCCGCGGTGGTGATCGGCGCCGAGGGTGCGAGCAACCCAGGTGCGCCGATCGAGGTCACCGGCAACCGGATGACGAACCTGTTGGGTCAAACAACGGTGTTCGTGCGGAACCGCACGACGACGCCGGCGGTGTTGTCGCGCAATGCGCTGGCAGGGCCGCTCGTGGCGCTGGAGGGGCCGGGGCGGGTGGCACCGTAGGCGTCGGCGCTCAGGCCTTTCCGTCGTAGAGGACGCGCCAGGCAGCGAACATGCGCTCCTGATCGAACTCGCGCTCGGCCCGCGCGCGATTTGCCGCACCGAGGCGCGCGCGAAGCGCCGGATCGCGCAGCAACCGTGCAATTGCCCCGGCGAGCAAGGCATCGTCGCGCGGGACAACGCAGGCAGCACCAGTTTCCCCGAGCATGGTGCGAACATCGCCGACATCCGTCGCTGCGACCGGCAGGCCGCTCGCCATCGCCTCCATCACCGAGAGGGGCATCTGCTCGGTATCCGAGGAGAGCGCAAAGACATCGAAGCCGCGATAAGCCTCGGACGGATCAGCCCGGCCGCCTGTGAACTCCGTGGCGCCAGCAAGGCCGAGTTCCAAGGCCAGGGCCTCGAGCCGCTGTCGTTCGGCACCCTCCCCGACCACCACGAGACGGCAGGCCAGTCCGTCGGCCCTCAGCGCGGCAACAGCACGCAACAGACGCTCGATGTTCTTTTCTGCGCGAAGCGTTGCCACCGTGCCGACGACCTGCTCCTGCGCCGCGCGTCGGCTCTCGGGACGTCCGTCCGGAGGGGCGAAGCGCGCGAGGTCTATGCCGTTCGGGATATGGCACAGCCGCGTCGTCGGCAGGCGCCACGTGTCGCGGGCGATCCGAAACAGCGTGGCCGACGGGAGCACAACGGTGGCGGATCGCAGAACGATACGTCGCGTCGCGATGCGTCGCCATTTCTGCCCGCTCACCTCGTCGGGGCCAAACCCGTCCTCTGTGTGCAGATGAGGCAGGCCCGGGCCAAGGTGGTTGGCGATCGCCCAGTCCATGCTGCCCCAGTTGCTGGTCACGAGCATGCGCGGGCGCATCGCCGCGAGCATCGCACGAACACGCACAACGCTCCGCAGTGCGCCCTCCGCCCGGCAGGGGTTGTCGAGCAGAGTGAAAGGCACCGCGGCGTCCAGGCGCGCGGCGGCGTCGTGCCGACCGTCGAGTGCCACGATCGCATGACGCCAGCGCGCGCCGAAGTGGTTCGCGATGGCGCAGAAACGCATCTGCGCCCCGCCGACCGCGAAGGTCGGGAAGACATGGAGCAGCATTGGAGCCTTGACGCTCATCACCCGGCGCGGAGCCCCGCCGCGATCCCGGCCACCCGCCGCGCATTCCCCGCCCAGGTGAAGTCCCGCGCGATCGCCTCGGTCCGCGCGGCCGCACCCAGGCGCGCGCGCAGCGCGGGATCGCCTGCCAGGCGCGTCACCGCCCTCCAGAGCGCAGGCGCATCGCCCGGAGGAAACAGCAGCGCCGTGCGGCCATCCTCCAATACCTCGCGGATGTTGGGCTGATCCGGCGCGACGATGGCGCGCGCCGCCGCCATGTATTCGAAGACCTTGAGGGGTGAGGCGTAGGGCACCGACGCGGGCTGCAACGCGATGTCGAACCGCCCGACGAGGCCGGGCACCTCCGCACGCGGCGAAAGACCGGTGAAGCGAACACGGTCCGCAATGCCGAGGGTCACCGCCAGCGCTTCGAGATCGGGGCGCGCGGGCCCCTCCCCCACCACCTGCAGCACGACGGGCGGGCCCGCCAAGTCTGATGCCATCGCTCGCAAGACGGCATCAAGCCCGTGCCAAGCGCGCACGAAGCCCACGAAGCCGAGCACCACGGCGCCGCCGGCCGGCCGTGGCGGCGGCGCCTCCGGAAAGGCATCGAGGTCGATGCCATTCGGCACCACCACGATCCGCTCCCGCGGGACGCCGGCGGCGGCGACGATCCCCCCCAGCACCTCGGTCACCGGCAACACGCAGTCTGCGCGGCGCCAGACGAAGCGCTCGGCCCAGTCGGCGAGGCGGCGCAGGCGCAACCGACCGAACTCGGCACGCTCCCGAGCCAATGGGGAGTTCACCTCGAGCAGGAACGGCAGACCGCGCCGCCGCGCCAGAAGCGCGCCGGCCAAGTAGAACAAGTTGGCGCGCTCATAGATTGCGTTCGGCCTGAAGTCCCGCGCCGCCCGCGCGAGGCGCAGGTACCCCGGAGCGCTATAGGCGAGTTCGGCAAGCTCGCCGAGCGCACCCGGCAGCAAGCGGCGGATGCGCGCGATCGCGGTGGTCTCACTGCCGAGCGCCGCCCGGGCGTAGCCGGGCGGACCGACAACCAGGACCTCGTGCCCCGCGGCGCGCAGTGCCGCCACCAGCGCCTCCAGATGGACGCCCTGCCCGTCATGCGACTGAATGCGGTGGCTGTAGAGAATTCTCACGCCCCCATACCACCGCGCGTGAGCCGTCGACGCAATCGCCCTGCAGCATGACGGAGCAGCGCTGCAAGCCCCGCCGGGTGGCGAGGGTCGAGCACCAGCGCACCGATGCGCGGCCGTCGCGTGCCGACCCAGAGTCGCTTGTAGGCGTCGTCGCCGCGGCCAAAGTCGAGCGTGTGGACGCGCTCTTCCTCCAGCAGGCGGCGGATCATCAGCGCCGTCAGCACGGTGCCCGGCGAGGCTGCGCGCGCCGCCTCGGCGTGAAACAGCTTGGGTACGATCGCCCGGCCGCCGGAGACGATCCAGTACTGCGCGGCGACAGCCGTTCCATCCTCGTGCAGGAGGCCGAGACGCAATTCCCCGGTGGAGGCAAGGGCACGCATCAGCGCCGCGTCGAAGTCCGGGAAGGGTTCATCAGGCTTCCAACTCCGCGCGCGCACCGAGGCGAAGTCGGCGAGGCCGGCCTCAAGCGCCGGTCCAGGCTCGGCGAGCGGCGTGAAGGTGAACCGCGTCGCACCGCGCGCGAGCTTGCGCCGTATGGTGTTGCGCAACGCTGGCGGGCGCGTTTCGAGATACGTTTCCCAGCCGGTGCCTGTCGAAAGCACCTCCTCCCACAGGGCGAAATGGTCGTAGCGCAGCACGACGAGGCCGGCAGCGCCCAGGCCGTCGAGAAATGGCGCAACTGTCGGTTCGGAGGGGTCGAGCGCTTCCAACCGCGTTGGCGGACGCCAGCGGAGGTGGCGGCCAAGCGCTTCGCCTGCCGCGCGCAGCGCCTGCTGGTCCGCGCCCACCGCCGTGAGCGGTCGCCAAGCGAGACTGTAGGGCGTCGTGAGGCTGTCAAGGCGGCGTCCCTGGCTTTGCAGCGGGAGGAGCGCGGCCCCGCCGATATGCAGGAAGGCCGCCTCGGCGCCGTCAGGCAGCGCATGGCGCAGCGTCGCCTCGAACCAGGCCCGCCCGGCAAAGGGATCGCCGCTGCCCGGCGGCGCGAGGAAGGCATCGCAGGCCGCCGGCAGCACCCCATCGATGACAGCCAAGCGCTCCACGCGCGATTCAGCCGCCGAGGCGCCGCACGAGCCGTCCCGCCCATTCGCGGATCATCCACCAGCTTTCGGCCAGGCGGTCGGCGCGCGGGAGGAAGTCGCTTGCGGTGCCCCGCGGCGGACCGTGCAGGCGAACCGGCGCGGGGAAAACAACGAGACCCGCGTGCCGGAATTCTTCGAGTGCGCGCGCCTGATGCCAGCCATGCGTCACGACATGCGCCGCGCCGATACCGGTCCCGGCGAGCAGCGCTACAGAAAGCGTTGCGTTCTCGCCCGTGGTGCGGGCTGCGATCTCGGTCCAGCGGACCGGAACTCCGAAGTCGGCGGCGAGGCTGCGGGCCATGAGCGCCGCCAGCGGCGGCTCGCCCGGTGCGGCCGGGCCGCCGGTGACGAGAAGCGGCAGGCCTGTGGTGCGATGAAGCGCGGCTCCAGCGCGCAGCCGTTCCAGCGTAAGCGGGCCGACATCGGGACCGTCGCTGCCACGCACGACGTCGGCGCCGAGTATGATGATGGCGCCCGGCACCGCGGCAGACTGGGGCGAAGCGGCCATGCCACGCTCGAGCGACGCACGCAGGTAGCCTGCAGCCATCGGCGTCGCCAGCGCCAGGAGCCCCAGCGCAGCGGCAACAGTCAGCAGCATGCCGGCACGACGGCGGAAGGGCACAAGTGCCGCGCCGGCCAACGCGACAAGCACCAATAGCAGCGGCGGGAGAAGCAGCGGCGGCAACGCACCGCGCAAGGTCACTTCCGGCACGCTGCACCGCCAGGACGTGGGTGTGCGGAAGCCATTTGCCCGCGACCGCAGTTCGTGATGCCTTGGCCCCATGCCGATCCGCATCGAGGCCGGAAGTATCTCACGCTTCGCCGAACTCGGCGAGACTTGGCGCGACCTCGAGGCACGGGCGCCTGCGGCCTCCTTTTTCCAGGGCTGGACGTGGATGGGCTGCCTGGCGGAGGAGCGTTTCCCGAACCCGGTCGTGGTGCGGGCGGAGGTGGATGGCGTCGTTGTCGGCCTGGCCCTGTTCAACCGGCGGCGCGGGCGGCTGTACCTGTCCGAGAGCGGTGATCCGCTGCTCGATGCGCCGTTCATCGAGCACAATGGTCCGATCATCGCCGAAGGAACGCCGGCCGAGGTTCTGCCCGGCATGATGCGCGCAGCGTGGCGGTCCGGCTGGGTCTGGGGGATGACGCTGAGCGGCGTGCCGCCGGAGGTGGCCGCGGCGGCAGGCGGGTTCACCTGGCGGCGGCAGGAGCGCGTCGCGCCCTATGTCGATCTGGATGCGGTGCGGGCGGCCGGGGGGGATTACCTGGCGACGCTGAGTGCGAATACGCGCCAGCAGATCCGGCGGTCGCTGCGGGCGTATGCGGTGCGGGGCGAGGTAAGGCTGGACCGGGCGGAGACGGCCGGGGCGGCGCTGGCCTGGTTCGGGGAGATGGCGCGGCTGCACCAGGCGCGGTGGACGGCGCGGGGGAAGGCCGGGGCGTTCGGGGATGACTTCGCGCAGCGGTTCCACCGGGAGGTGATCGAGTGGGGCGTGGCGCGCGGGGAGATCGACCTGCTGCGTGCCAGCGCCGGGGCGGAGGCCTTCGGATATCTCTACAATCTTCGCGCGGGTGGGATCGTCCACGCCTACCAGGGAGGTTGGGACATCGCAGGCGCGGCGCCGGGGGAGCGGCCCGGGACGCTGTGCCATGCGCTCGCGATCGGGCAGGAGCTGCGCTCGACGTCGCGGCGCTACGATTTCCTGGCGGGCGGAAGTCGCTACAAGGCCAGCTTGGCGTCGGCGGCGCGGCGGCTTGGTTGGGAGACGCGGCTGCGCGCCTGGAACGGCGCAATCGGCTAACCCGATCAACCGCTCCACGAAGGTGGATCCGTGACCCGCCATCTCCGACCGGCCCATCGGCGTACCGTCAGCTGCGTTCGGTAGGCGCGATGATCCGTGCAAGCAGCCGGAACGTCTCGGCGGCCTCGTCGCGCAGCCGGGGCAGCCGTGCCGCGAGGTCGGCCTCCAGGGCGCTGCGGCGCGCGAGGAAGCGACTCACAGCCTCGACGATGTCGGATGCCATGGTGTTGGAGAAGCCGACGACGAATTCGCCGAGCCCGAAGCGTTCCGCGTTCGCCGTGACCTTCGGCTCGTAGTCGATCGGCACGCAGGGCACGCCCTTGGACGCCGCGTAGATCATCGCGTGCAGCCGCACCGTCAGGTTCACAGTCGGCACCGTCGTGAGCGCGCGCAGGTCCTCGGGTTCGAGCTGCACGGTCACCACGTTCGCTCGCGACTTGTGACGCATCAGGGCAACGACCCTGCGGCTGATCGCGACATCGTCGCGGTCGCTGCCGGTCACCCAGAAGGGTATGAAATGCACCCGGAAGCCGTGCGCGTCGCACAGCTCATCCAGCGCTGCGGCCAGGCTGCGCAGGTGGCGGTCGTCGTTGTCGGCGAGTGGGGGCATCGTCATCGAGACCGTCGGGTAGACGAACAAGCTCGGCTCACCGCCGGCGAGGACGTCGCCGAGGCCTGCTTTCGCGACCGCGGCCGCGACCGGCACGTCCTCGAGCAGGAAGGCGGGGTCACTGACGACCCTTACCTTCCCGGCCGGTATCCCGAGGCCGCGCACCAGCGCCGCGCTGCGCTCGTCGCGCACGGTGACGATCGTCGCGCATCGGCACGCAAGCCCGATGAGGAACCGGCCGAGCCGCGTCTCGATCGGCCCTACCCCGAGCGCGCAGAGGAACACCGGCACACCGCACAGGCGGCTGATGACGACATCGTCGATGAGGCGGAACTGGTTGTGCCGGCTCGTATTGTCCCGAAGCAGGCTGCCGCCGCCCAGGATGAAGGCACGCGCCCTGCGCAGGTGCCGGACCTTGGCGAGCAACCTGCCGTTCAGGAAGTTCTTGATACCGCCGACGCCGTAGGAATCGCAATCCGCAACGCCGGTGACCCCGCGCGCGCCGAGCCGCCTCGTAACGGCTTCGGGCGCGGTCGTCAGCACATCGACGCGATCGATCCCCATCTCGGCGAGTTGCGCGACGATGACAGATAGAAGTGCATCATCGCCGGAATTTCCGAACCCGTACCAGCCGCTGACGATGGCCGGCGCGGCGGCGGTGCCCGTCGCCGCGTTGGCGGCGCTCCGCACTACAGGTGCCCCAAGCGCGCGCGGACCGGCCGCAGGACCCGCCCCGCCATCCGCAGAACCTGCGCTTCCACCCCGTCAGGCCGCCCGGCGACCAACCAGGTCAGCCAGATCGCGAGGCCATAGGTCAGAACGCCGACGGGAACGCCGATGGCGACCATCGCGCCCGCCCCGGCCCATCCCTGCGTCGCCGCGCCTACCGCTAGCGCCATGACCAGGGCGCAGGCCACGGGACGCGCCACGGCGGCCAGCAGCAAGGCCGGCGACATTCCAAGGCGCATCATCACCACGGCGAACAGCAACACGGCCTCGACAGCCATGCCCACGCCGACGGCGGTCGCCGCGCCAGCCAGACCGAACCACCAGGTGAACCAGACGAGCAGCACCACACGCAAGAGTGTCGCCGCCGCGATGATGGCACACAACAGTTGAAGTGGTGCGCGCGCGCGGAGCCAACTCGAGGCCAGCGCGCCGGTCGCCGAGACGACCGACGCCATTGCAAGCACGCTCACCACTGGCGTTGCCGCGCTCCAGGCCGGGCCGAGCGCGATCTCGACGAGCGATCCCGCCAGGAGCGCGACGCCGAGCCCGGCCGGCAGGGTGACGGTCACGAGGCCCGCCACGAGCATGAGCAAGGCCCGCGTCTCGTTTGCCTCATCGGCCTTCCGGCCTGCCTCGGCGAAGCCGGACATTGCCGCCCGGTTCACCGCGAGACCCAGTTCCGCCGTCGATACCGTCGCGATCTCGGACCCGGCGGCAAAGACGCCGACCTCGGTCGTCCCCATCATCCGCCCGATCACGACAACGTCCGCCCGATCGCGCACCATCGCCAACACGCCGATCGCCCAGGTCCAGAACGACACTCCTAGCAATTCGCGCCACGCCGCCAGCGACAGGCGCGGCCGATAGGGATGCATGGCGTAGCCCATGACGATCACCCCGGCGCGATGCAGCAGGATGCCGAGCACCAGCGCCCAATGGCTGCGGGTCGCCGCGGCAGTCGCGATGGTGGCGATCACGCTCACGATCCGCGGCAGGATCATCAGCCGGAATTCGAGATGGAATTCCAGCCGGCGGCGGAAATCCACCGTCCCGATATTCGCCAGCCCGCCCGCCACCGTTGCGAGGGCGAGCGCGTAGAGCACCGCCGCCAAGCGCGGCTCCTCAAAGAATTCCGACGCCGCCGGCGTCAACGCCGCGACCATCCCGCCCACCACCAGACCGCGCAGCAGGCCGATGGTGAAGGCGGTGTCGTACAGCGCGCGATCGGGGTCTCGGGCGCGCACGATCTGGTCCTCGACACCGAGCGACAGACAGGCATCGAGCGCCAGGGCGAAGCTCGTGGCCAGCGCCACCAGGCCAAAATCCTCGGGCACCAGCAGCCGCGCGAGCACCAGCATCGAGAACAGGCCGAGCAGCCGCGTCGCGAGGCGCCAGGCGATCACCCAGCCGGCGCCCCGTGCCATACGGGCGAGGATGCTCTGGCCCGCCATCGGTCAGGCCGCTGCCAGTGCTGCGGCGCCCGTGCCCGCGGGCGCGCCTGCCGCGTTCGCCAGGAAGCCCTCCATCACCAGCAACTGCCACAGCGCCTGGCTGTGGTCGAACCGCCCGTCCGCATGCTCGTCGGCCAGGCGCGACAGTGCGGCGGCGTCGAATAGCCCGCTGTCCTGCATGGTTGGGGCAAGGAGGCGCGCCTTCACTTCCGCCGCCCGGCGACGGAACTCGCCGCCGATGCTGTCGGCGAAGCCCTGCTTCGGTCGCCGCAGGATGGCCGGCGGCAGGTCCTGGGCCACCGCCTCGCGCAGTACGTGCTTCCCCCGCCCCTCCCGCAGCTTCCACGCCGCCGGCAAGGCGAGCCCCCAGGCAACCAGCGCCGGGTCGAGCAATGGCGGCCGCACCTCAAGCGAGACCGCCATGCTGGTGCGGTCCACCTTCGTCAGGATGTCGCCCGGCAGGTAGGTGTGCAGGTCGGCATATTGCGCCTGCAGCAGGGCGTCCTCGGGGTCGCAGGCATCCATCAGTTCAACAAAGCGCGTCGCCGGGTCGTGCCCTTCGACTGCCGTACGCTGCGTCGCGGAGAAAAGCGCGCGACGCTGCGCCGTCGCCATGCGGTTGACTGTCGCGTAGTAACCCAAGGCGCTGTCGAGGCTGAGCTCCGTCAGTGTCGTCTTCGCGCGCAGCCACCGCGGCGCGCGGTCGAGCTTCGGATAGACCCGCGCTAGGCTCCCAATGACACGGCGCCGCACCGGCGCGGGCAGGTGCCGGCGGATACCTTCGACCAGCGCATGGAATCGATAGCGCCGGTAGCCGGCGAAGACCTCGTCGCCGCCGTCTCCCGACAGGGCGACCGTCGCGTGCTGCCGCGCCAGCCGGCACACCGCAAGCGTCGGCACCGCCGAATGGTCGCCGAAGGGTTCGCCGAAGACCGTCGCCACTTGTCGCGCTGCACCGAGATAGTCGGCGCTGCCTTCCTCGGCCCTGTGGCGGGCTCCGACAAGGGCTGCCACCTCGGCCGCCGGCCCTCGCTCGTCGCTCATGCCGGGAAAGCCGACGGTGAAGGTGTCGAGCGGCTCGCGACGGCTCGCCGCCGCCAACGCCACCACCGCACTGGAGTCGAGCCCGCCGGAGAGAAAAGCCCCGAGCGGCACGTCGGCCATCAGCCGTGCCGCGACGGATTGCGCCAGGCGCTCACGCAGCGTCGCTGGAGGATTTTCCGGCGCGGACCCGGCCGAGCGCGGCAAGCTCCAGTAGCGCCGCGGCACCGGCCGGCCCGGCGCACCACGACGCACGCGCAGGACATGCGCAGGCGGCAGGCGCCTGATACCGCGATAGATGGTCGCAGGATCCGGGATGTACCCGAGTGCCAGGTAGTCATCGAGGGCGATCGGATCGATGCCGCGTGAAGCGCCCGGCACCTGAAGCAGTGCGGCGATCTCGGACCCGAATGCGAAGGTCCCGTCCGGGAGCCAGGCATAGTGCAACGGCTTCTCGCCGAGGGGATCCCTGGCGAGCACGAGCTCGCCACCCTCGCGGTCCCAGATGGCGAAGGCGAACATCCCTGTCAGTCGCGTGAGGCAGCCCTCGCCCCAGGCCTGCCAAGCATGAAGGATCGCTTCTGTATCGGAACGGGTTCGAAAGCGATGGCCGGCCTGTTCGAGTTCGGCGCGCAACGCGAGGTGGTTATAGATCTCCCCATTGAAGACGATCACGAAACGCCCGTCCCCGCTCACCATCGGCTGCGCGCCTCCGGCGATATCGACGATCGACAGTCTCCGGTGGCCGAGCGCGAGCCCCGGCTCGTCGAGGAACCCGGCGCCGTCGGGTCCGCGATGGGCAATCGCCGCCGTCATCAGGCGGACGATGGCCGATGGCGGCGCCCGGTCGCCCGTGCCTTCGAGCACGCCGGCTATGCCGCACATGACGGGCCTCGTGCGCCAAAAAGTGCCATGGCACCGGCTGCGATATGGGGCCGAAACGGTGTGTGCCACCAGCCACATGCCGCGACCTTCGACGGCCTCCAACAACCAATGCTTGTAATCCCGATTCGGGAGGTTACTTTTTGATTGTCCCGATTCGGACTGCCCTGTCCGGTCCGTTTTGGACAGGAGTGGAGGTTCAAAGGCGCCGTGCTAGACCAACTCCAAGTGCTGTCAGAACGTGATGCAAGCGGCCTTGCGCGCATGGAGAACGACAGCGCGCGACGCTTGGCTTGGCCCTCCGCGGTTCTTGTCATCATTGCGGCGTCTGCGCTGTCCTGGGCTGCCGTTGCTTATGCAGCTTCATTCCTCGGAATGCTCTGAAGCCACGGGCGGTTCCGGTCACGATTGGTCCGCCTCGCCCATCCAGTCGAGCACGTGGCGAAGGCCGTCGTCGAGACATAGTGGCTCCCCGAGGCGGAGCGCTTCCTGCGCCAGCCGGGGCGAACCCAGCGAGTGCCGAATTTCCCCCTGGCGGGACGCCTGGCGGGAGACGACCGGGTTGACGCCGCACAATCGTCCGATCCGCTCCGAAAGCTCGGCGACGGAGCACGCAATGCCTGAGCAGACATTATAAACAGGCGCTGCTGGTGTCGCTGCATCCAGGGCAGCCAGCAAAGCGGAAACCACGTCGCCCACATAGATGAAGTCCCGGGTTTGGCCGCCATCGCCGAAGATGCTGATCGGCTGCCCGCGGCGGATCCGGTCGCAGAATATCGAGATGACGCCGGAATAGGGTGATGCTGGATTCTGCCGCGGCCCGAACACGTTGAAGAAGCGGAGCCCCATGGTCGGTACGCCATGGACGGCGCCAGCCACGCGGGCATGCAGCTCGCACCCCAGCTTGTCGGCGCCGTAGGCCGAGAGCGGGCGCAATGCAGCAGTCTCCTTGATGGGCTGGTCGGCGGCATCGCCATACACCGCAGCCGACGAGGCATAGACCACCGGTAGTGCATGCCCGCGGGCCAGACCTTCGCGTCGGGCGGCGTCGAAGACTGCGATGGTGCCAGAGAGGTTGGTCCGATGGGTCCCCAGCCAATCACGCACCCCCTTCTCGACCGAGGCGACGGCAGCGAGGTGAATGCAGGCGTCCACGCCACTCATCGCCTCGCGCAGCAGGAGCGCATCCGCGACATCGCCGCGGAGCAGGCTTGCGCCAGGTGGTAGGGCGTCTGCGCGGCCAGTCGAGAGGTCGTCAAGCACGCGCAGCCGGTCGCCGCGCCCCGCCAGCGCTTCGCTCAGATGGGAACCGATGAAACCGCAACCCCCTGTGACGAGGATGGTGTGCATGGAGACTCCCACACCTAGTGTTCTTCAATATGCGCAATGAGCTCGAGCTGTAAGCAGTCGCAGACGCGCACGAATTTGATACGCCAGATTCTTCGGGCAGCGGGGAAGGTCGCCTTCATGCTGCCCGCCGGCCTCCAAGGCCGATCTCCTCCGTGGTTCCGAGCGCGAGACGACGTAAGGCGAGCGGCGTGGTCGCCCGCCCGCCCATTCGGCCAAAAAAGTGCTCGAGAAAGCCTTCGATGCGCGCGACCAGCGCCTCCATGTCCGTGTGGTTGGCTGCATAGGGCGTGCCGCCCGGCATGAAGGACGGGCTGTGCAGGGATAGCGTGAACACCTTCGAACCGTCCCGCAGCAGCGAATCAGCCAGGCGGCACATCTCCTGCAGCGTTGTGCCCTCGGGCGTGAGCATGATGCGTTCCATCAGGTTCATCCTGGCGAGCGCCCCCGGGACGTGCAGGCGTGTCATGGTCGGCCCGAAGATCACACGCCCGCGTGTTCCGCCCGCCAACTTCCGAAGGGGCCCCACGAGTGACTGGCTCACCGGCAGATACAGGAGCCGGTGCTCCTCGCTGGTCCAGAACGGCTGCTCCGGGTAACCGTGGAAATCGGGTCCGCCGCCACTGCCAGCAAAACTTCTATTCGGGACGACGCTTGTATCGATCAAGTAGCCCAGAGACGCGTACATTTCCTCGCGCCGGATATCGATACCGTAGCGTCCGGCCTTATAGATTTCGGGCTGCACGCCAAGTGCAGCCGCAATGGCAGCGGTAAGGGTCGAAAGCTTTCGGTGCTCGAGATCGGGCGGCAAATTGCAGGGGAACGTGTTGAAGGGGCAAACGACCTCCTCGTACGGCGGCGTCACCCACGGGTGCAACTGCGTTCCAACGAGACACTCATGTGCGGCAAGCCATGGCCCAAATATGTCGCACGCCACGGGCGCCATCGCGACAGGATAGTCGAGGAGGTAGCACGGTACGATATCGAAGCGCCGAAAAAGCCGGTGCCCCATCCCGAGCCACTGGAGCGAGTCGACCCGCCTGTTGCAGCGTGAGAATGGCGCGCCCCAATCGAATTCTTCCTCGGTATCGATGACGACACACAGTACGGGTCCGTCCAGCGCCGCGAGATCAGCGGCTAGGAAGTCGCGTGTCGCAACCCGCTCCGGCGTCGGCAGGATGCCGATCTCACTCATCCCCCGATCCTGCCCTTCAAATACCGTTTAAGGTCACGCAAACCAGGTGCTGTGAACGCCAGATGACGGAGGCTGTCCACCGGACGAAATCCTGACAGCGCGGCAATCATCAGGTGGCGGCTACTCGACAGAAAGCGATGAGGTTGTTCGCTTAATGACTTCCCGACGTGGCTATGAAGGCTGCCGCGCACGCGCGCGCGATCCAATGGGGTCATAACATCAGCGAAATTCGCGAGATGGTGCTCAATCATTGGCCAGGTACAACTTCGGACAAGGTCCGTGTGCGTTGCCATGAAACTGCCCGGGGAGATCAGAATCCGGACCATGCAACGCTCGACAAGCCCGACCGTCCCATTCGTTGCGAGCTTGATCCAGAGATCCCGGTCCTCACCGACGCGCAAAGCCGGATTGAATGGGTGCACGCCGAGGTCGCTTCGGCGCGCCACCACGCAGGGGGTTGCGATGAAGCAATTCCAGAGAAGGCGCTTCCAACCGTCCGGTACCAGTTCAGGCAAGTCCTCAAAAAGCGGGCCGACAAGCCGTCCGCCGCCATCGACCCATTCAGCCTGGCATCCGCACAATGTGACATGCGGATGGGCGTCGAGCAGCGCGACTTGCAGCGCCAGTTTCTCCGGCATCCAGACATCGTCTGCATCAAGGAACGCGACGTATTCGCCCCGCGCGCGTGCGACACCGGCATTCCGCGCCCGCGCAGGCCCGCCATTCGAAGTGAGTCGGATCAGATGGTGGCGTA
>LNEW01000007.1 GCA_001464375.1 Rhodospirillales bacterium Ga0074136
GGATCGGGAGCGGCTTCATCCGCATCGCCGCGCATGTCGAACGGCCACCACCAGCCTCCTGTCCAGGGCTGCGGCAGCACGCTCCAGACACAGAGCCAACCGATGCCAATCAGCATAGCGAGAAAGAGCAAGCCGCTCATTCGGCGGGGTCCCTGCTTCGAAACCGCCTCATATCTCAGCCTTCGAGCCGCCCAGGGGGACACGTGCCCGTGCGCGCCAGGACAGTACGGCCTCACTCCTCTCGGTTGATGCCGGCTTCCGCGCGGCCTCGCGCCGCGCCACGGCATAGGCGGCGGGCGCTATCAGCAGGACGGTCCAGAATACGTCCCAGTAGCTAAGAGAAAGGAAGGATCCGCCCACGACGTAGGCGACGACCGCCACCTGGGTCATCCGTGCAAGGTCATAGGCCCAGGCAAGGTCTGGGCTGCCGCGCGCCAAGCGAGCCAATCGGTAGGTGTAGACCACGCTTGCGATGATCATGCCGAGCCAGATCGCAAAGGCGGGGAACCCATGCTCGCCAAGGAACTCGAACCAGACGCTGTGGATCGCACGGGCCGGCTACGCGGTTCATCACCGCCCTGGTGTAGGGCCCGCGGAACCCCGACCCTACCAGCGGTCGGTCCAGCGCGAGCTTCCAGGCACCGCCCCAGAGCTGTAGCCGACTCGTCGCCGAGGCATCCTGCTCGTAGCTCGCGATGGTGTTCATCCGCTCCCACCAGTTGGCGGGCATGAAGGCGAGCGTGCCGGCGAGCGCGACGCCGAGAACCACGGCACCGACAAGCTTGCGGCGGCTGCGCCACCAGAAGACCGCCGCAACAGCAGCGAGCGCCAGCAGCGCGCCGCGGGAATGGCTCCCGACAGCGGAGAGCAGCGTCAGGACCATGGCGGCCGCCAGCCCGTTGCGTACCAACACATGGGCGGAGTGCAGGCGCAGATAGTTCATGAGGGGCAGGATGATCAGGAAGGCGACCGCAGCGTGGTTGTTGTCCGCGATCATCGACTGTTCCGGCCCATAGACCCGGTAGCCACCCCCGGACATCAGCGTGAAGACGCCGCCCTTGACCGAGTAGTACCCGATCGAGAGCACGATCACCCACACCAGCGCATGTACCCGCCGTCGGTCGGTCAGCAACAGAGCCGTCAGCGTGACGCCAAGCAGCGCCTTGAACACCAGGTCCCACTTCGCCCAGACAGCCTCGGGCGGCGCCAGCGCCGTGAATGAGGTCAGCGTGATCGCCACCATCAGCGCGACTGCGAGGCCACTGACCCAGTTCAGCCGCCACTCCCGCGGCTCGCGCGCGATCACACAGCCGAGGACGGTGACGCCGAAGATGATCGCCGCCCAAGGTATCGGCGCGGCAAAGCCCCACAACTCGCGATGCGGGTTCATGAAGGAGAACCAGCACCACAGCAGCACGCCCACGAAAGGACGCGCGGCCGCCAGCGGCAGCAACCCCAGCATCAGGAGGGTGAAGGCAAGGTCGCGCAAGGTGCAGCCTTACCGCCCCGCGCGCAGGTCGGCCAGCAGTCGTTCCGCGTCCGCGCGTTCCGCAAAGGGCGCCGCGCCTTCGAGGACGGGCTGCAGGGCGGCAAGCGCCTCGTCGCGCCGGCCCGCCGCCTTCAATCCGAAGGCCAGGCGATACGCCATGCCTGGATTGGGCCCGCTCGGCCCGCGGCTCGCCTCGGTCGCCTGCCGCAGCAGCGCGACACCACGCTCGGTAGTGCCGCGGCGCACCAGGATCCAGCCAAGCGTATCCGCGCTCGCCGCCGTCGGAGAGAGCATGAAGGCCCGCTCCGCCAGCGCGAGGGCCCTCCCCCCATCCTCGCCGCGTGCGTCGAGCAGCCAGGCAAGGTTGTTGAGCGAGATCGCATCCGCCGGGCGACGTTCCACCACCACCTCGAGCCGCCGCTCGGCATCAGCGAGGCGCCCGGCCTGGAGGTCGAACTGCGACAGCATGGCCAAGGCGCCCACATCCTCGGGCTCGCGCGCAAGCCAAGCCTGCAGGGCCTGCGTTGCCTCCTCGGTCCGCCCGGCGGCAGCGAGCATGGTCGCGCGCCGCCCCGCGAGGGCAGACGAAGCCGCGACCGCATAACTGTCGGCGAAGGCCTGCGCAGCCTCGGCGTAGCGCTGCGCCGCCGCCAGCAATTCGCCGCGCAACGCGAGCGATGCCGGGCGCCCCTCCGGGCGTCGCGCGATCTCGTCGGCCAGCGCGAGCGCCGCATCGAGCCCGCGCGCCTGCCGCACGACCGTGACCAGGGTTGCCTGAAGGACGGGATCAGCTGGCTGGGTCACGCGCCCCTCGCGCAGGACGGCTTCCGCGGCGGTGGCATCGCCCTTGCCCAGCAGCAGCAGCGCAAGCTGGCGCCGCGCGATCACGCTGCGCGGGTCCTCGGCCAGGGCGGCGCGGCTTGCCACCTCGGCGCCCGCACGATCCCCCGCTGCCGCGCGCGCCTCGGCCAGCATCAGCGGCAGCTGCGGCCCGCGCCCGCGCGCCTGGAACGGCGCTGCCGAGAGGATTTCAACCGCCTTCGCGGGCTCTCCCGACTGCATCATCACCTGTGCGAGGAGGATAGCCAGTTGCGCATCGCCAGGCGTCGCGGCCTGCGCCCGCACCAGCGCCTCGCGCGCCGAGGCCGCCCCTGTCCCGCGCGACAGCGCCATGGTCGCGAACAACCGTGCCGCTTCCATGTTCGTCGGTTCCGCGCGCAGCACCTCGGACAGGACGCGTTCGGCGTCCTCCGGCTTGCCATCCGCGAGCGCCACGCGTGCCAGGACGATACGCGGGGCCTGGAAGGCTGGCACGTCGCGCGTCAGCGCCTCCATGGTCGTCCGGGCCTCGGCAAGCTGTCCGCGCGCCAGTTGCAGCGCACCCTCGAGCATGCGCGCACCGGGCGTGCGCCGCATCTCGGGCGTCATCTGCGCGAACTCGGCTTCCGCTGTCGCGACGTCCCCCGAGGCGAGCGCTCCAAGGGCCAGCATGGCCCTCGCTGCGGCCTGTTCGGGCGCGATGCGAAGCGACCCCTCCGCTGCTTCCGCCGATCCCACGAGGTCCCCGGAGGCCAGGCGCGCAGCCGCAAGGCGCGCGAGGAGGTCGGCATTGGTGGGCGCGAGCTCGGCCGCGCGGCGCAGCGCATCCGCCGCCGCGCGTGGCTCGCCAGCCAGGGCCTCGAGCTGGCCCAGCATGTCGAGCGTCTGGGCATCGGCGCCGCCGCGGCGGACCAGGGCGCGCAGCGTCTCGGCGGCGTCCGCCTGACGTCCGGCGGCGATCTCGATAGCGGCCAGCAGGCGGACCCCGCGCGGGTCGGCGGGCTGCCGCGCGACATGGCGCCGAGCCGCATCCTCCGCCTGCGCGGTCTGACCAAGGGCACGCTTGGTGACCGCGAGCAGGATCAACCCCTGCGGGAACTCCGCGAGCCGGCCGCCGACTTGCTGCAACGTCTGGTCCGTCGCGCGCCAATCCTCGGCACGCGCCTCCAGCATCGCGCGGAGCATCAGCGCCGGCGCGAAGGCCGGCGCCGTGCGCAAGGCGCTCTCGATCTCCCGGCGGGACGCGGCATCCTGATTCAGCCGCATCAGCGCTTCGGCACGCAGGATGCGCGCGTTCACCTGGCCCGGCTTGACGTCGAGCGCCCGCGCCAGGGTCGCCGCTGCCGGCTCGAACTCGCCGCGTCCGAACTGGAACTGCGCCTTGCGCAGCAACGCATCGGCCGAGCGCGGATCGGCCGCCAGGGCGCGATCCACCGCGGCCTCGGCCGCCGGCAGGTCGCGGGCCGCGAGTGCGACGCCCGCCGCCGCCAACTGCGCCTGCGCCGATCGCGGAGCCAGGCGCACTGCCTCCTCGGCGGATGCGCGCGCCTCGTCGGGCCGCCGCAGCGCGAGCTGCGCCAGGGCTCGGCCTGCCGCGACCTGCCCGCCCAGCGCGGCCGGTTCCGTCACTGCGGGAAACTCGCGGAGAAGATCGTCGTAGCGTCGCAGCACCAGGTAGGCACGCAGCAGCAGCGCCGTGCCCGCCGCGCGGTCGTAGCCGCGTTCGAGCGCCGCGCGCGCCTCCTTCTCCGCTGTGTCGCCGTCGCCGAGGTCGAGGCTGGCTTCGGCAAGCGCCGCGCGCGCCTCGGCCGAACCAGGCGCCGCACGGACCGCGTTGCGCAATTCGATCTGCGCCGCGCGCAGGTCCCCGCGGGCCTGTGCCTGCCGCGCCCGCTCCATCGAGGCGTGGGCCGGGACGGCCAGCAGCGTCGTTCCCAGGAGTCCGGCGAACAGTGCAAGCCGCGCAGGATGGAAAAAGGGAGGCATGTGGCGCTCCTAGACAGCGTCGAGAATGTCGGCGGAGGGGTCGGCGGCGGGCCGCGTCGCCCCGAGGCCGTGAGCATCGAGCAGGCCATAGAGCGTCGGCCGGCTGACGCCGAGAAGTCGAGCCGCACCGGCGAGATTGCCCTGGCTGCGCGCCAGGGCGCGCTCGATCGCAAGGCGTTCCGCCCGGTGCCGCGCGGCCCGCAGATCCAGATCCGCCTCGCCCGGTGCGTCCGGCGCCTCGAGCTCGAGGTCGGCCGCCGTCAGCATCGGCCCGTCCGACATCAGCGTGGCGCGGCGGATGCGGTTCTCCAGCTCGCGGACATTCCCTGGCCACGCATGCGCGGCGATCGCCTCGGTGGCGGCCGGGTCGAAGCCGCGAATGCGTCGGTCGAACTCTCGCCCGAAGCGCGCGAGAAACCAGCGCGCCAGCATCAGCGCGTCGGAGCCGCGATCGCGCAACGGCGGGATCCGGACCGTCACTGAATTCAGCCGGTACAGCAGGTCCCCGCGGAAGTGGCCATCCGCCGACAGCGCCTCCAACGGCTGGTTGGTGGCCGAGACGACGCGCACATCGACCTGGATGGGCGCCCGCCCGCCCACACGTTCGATCACCTGGTCCTGCAGCACGCGAAGCAGCTTGGCCTGCAGCGGCACCGGCATCTCGCCGATCTCGTCAAGGAACAGCGTACCGCCATGAGCCACCTCGAACTTGCCCGGGGTCTGGCGCACGGCGCCGGTGAAGGCGCCCCGTTCGTGGCCGAACAGCTCGCTTTCAAGCAGGTTCTCCGGGATCGCCGCGCAGTTGATGGCGACGAAGGGACGTGCAGCGCGCGGGCCCAGCGCATGGAGCGCGCGCGCCAGCGCCTCCTTGCCCGTGCCGCTCTCGCCCAGCAGCAGCACCGGGACCGCGACGCCGGCAAGCCGCTCCACCGTCCGGCAAACCTTCAGCATCGCCTCGTCGCCGGTGATGATGTCCTTGACCGGGCTCGGCCGCGGCGCGGTGGCCAGGCGGCGGTTCTCCTCCTCGAGTTCCGCCAGCCGCAGCGCCCGGTCGATCACCGTGCGCAGCACCTCGAGGTCGACCGGCTTCTCCGAGAAGTCATAGGCGCCGAGGGCGATGGCGCGCAGCGCGTTCTCCCGCTGCCCCTGCCCGCTCGCGACCACCACCGGCAATGCCGGATGGGAGCGCCGCAGCGCCTCGAGCGTGGCGAAGCCTTCCGAGACGCCTTCCGCATCGGGCGGCAGGCCGAGGTCGAGCAGCACCGCGGCCGGCTGCTCCTTCTTCGCCATCGCCTCCGCCTGGCGGCGGTCATTGGCGATCAGGACCCGGCAGGCCGGGAACGCCCAGCGATACTGCGCGCACAAGCCAGGATCGTCCTCGACGACCAGGAGCTTCGGCTTGCTCACGCCCGGTCCTCCTGCAGGCGCTGTGCGGCCTCGCCTTCAAGCGGCAGCGTCACGCGCATCGTGGTGCCCGCGCCGAGGTGACTGAGCACGACGAGGTCGCCGCCGGCGGCGCGCAACAACTCGCGGGCCTGCCACGCCCCGATGCCGGTACCATCGGGCTTCGCGGTGCCGAAGGGGCGAAACAACTCGTCACGGATGAATTCGGGCGTCATGCCCTGGCCACGGTCGGTGATGTCGATCACCACGCGGCCGGCCGGCTGGCGCAGCCGGATGCGGACCGGTTCCGAACCCTCGCAGGCTTCCTCCGCGTTGTTCAACAGGTGCACGATCGCCGTGTCGAAGCGTTCCGCATCCATGGCGACACAGCCGGCACCGGCCGTGTCGTCGTCGAGGCGCACCGGGCGCGGCCGGGCGGCAACGAGCGCGCGCAGCCGCGCCGCCGGCTGGAACGGCGCTGGCCCGGCCTTGGGCAGCGCCGCTGCCTCGGGCTGGCGCAGGCGGGCGATAAGGCTGTTGATCCGGTCCGCCGAGGCCCGCACGGTCACGAGCATGTCGCGCTGGAACTCCGGGTCGGCGATGTTGTCCTCCGCATTGGCCAGCAATAGCCGCAACTGGCTGGCCACCGTCTTGACGTCATGAGCGACGAAGGCGAAGCGCTTCGCGTAGTCCTCGAGCCGCCGCTGGTCGGCGAGGGATTCCGCCGCCCGGCGCTCGGCGAGGAACATCGCGACCTCGCGCCCGAGCGTTCGCAGCAGGTCGAAGACCTCCCGGTCGGTCGTGAAGGCGGCGCGCGGCGGCCATAGCAACACCACGCCGAAGAGCCCCTCCCCCGGTCCATGCAGCGGCAGCGGCACCGCGAGCCACACCGGGCCGAAGGCCGCCGCCAGGTCCTGCGGCGCGGCGCCCGGCGCGAACTCGGCAACCCAGGCGCCGCCCTGGAGCGACTGGACGATCGGCTGGTCCTCGGTCAGGGCGATGGCTGAGGCAGGCCCATTCCAGGTGGCGACGCAGGCCAGCCGCGCCCCGCCGGCCTCGCGCAGGAACAGCGCGCCGCCGGGGCTGTCCACCGCATCGGCGATGGCGCGGATGGCGCGGGTGGTGGCCGGCGCGTCGTCCGCCGGGTCGGCCAGGGTGGCGACGCAGCGCAGCCATTCACGGCGATAATCGTAGCGCGCGGTGAAGAAGTGGTCGACCACAAGGCGGCGCATCTGGGACCGCGCCGAGCCCGTGGTCGCCACGACGGCGATGGCCATCAGCGCGGTGGCGAGCAGGCTCGCCTGCGTCGACGCACTCCAGTCGGGATCGATGTGCCGCAGCAGTTCCGCCGCGCCGCCGACCATCAGCAGGAAGCCTCCGGCCAGCAGCAGCGTCGCACCATGGAAGACCACCTCGCGCGAGACCGGCGGGTCGCGCCGGATCCGCTGGACGCGCATCACGCCGACCAGCAGCAGCGGCATCGACAGGCCGGTGACGACCGCGCGCGCATCGAGCATGCCCGGCGGGAAGCTGCGCGAAATGCCCGCCGCAGCATAAAGCAGCACGTCGAAGCTCGCGAGCCCGCCCAGCACGATGCAGGGAAGCTTGACGTGCCAGCGCGCGCCCTCGCTGGCATTCCGGTAGAGGTTCTCGGCCAGCAGCACGACGAGCAGAGCGAGGCTGATGCGCGCCAGTATCGCGCCCGAGGCGAAGCTCGGCGTGGCCAGGGCGCCCTGTGCCATCGGCATGGTGGCTGCCAGGGCCAGAATGGTGACCACCGCGCCGCCGGCGGCGAAGCGCCGGGCGAGTGGCCGCGCGCGGGGACCAGCGAAGCGCCAGGCGAGACCGAGGAGCATCGCGAACCACAAGCCCGCGCGCAGGATTTCGAGGGACCCGGACAGGCCGGACAGCGGCATCGCCGGTTCCGCCGCCACCGCCGCCGCCCAGGCGCCGGTCATCGCGGCGGCGCCGATCGCGAGCATGGCGCCGCGGCTGCGGGTGGTCACCAGGAGGAGCACCGCGAGCAGCACGCATATCACGGCGCAGCCGCCGTAAAGCGTGGCGGAGGCACTCGCGTTCATGGCGCCCGGCGACCCGCAGGCCGGTTCACCTCGCGCCCTCCTGCAGGATGATGACGCGCAGGGTGCCCATGACGATCGACGCATCCATCGCGAGGCTGCGGTGCTGGATGTAATAGAGGTCGTAGGCCAGCTTGTTGCGCGCATCCTCGACCGAGGCGCCGTACGGGTAGTTCACCTGCGCCCAGCCCGTGATCCCCGGCTTCACGGCTGCGCGGTCCGCATAATGCGGGATGATGGCGGCGAGCTGGTCCACGAAGCCAGGACGCTCGGGCCGTGGGCCGATCAGCGCCATCTCGCCGCGCAGGACGTTGATGACCTGCGGGATCTCGTCGATGCGGGTCAGGCGGATCAGCCGGCCGACCCCGGTCACCCGGGGGTCCTGCGGCACGGCCCAGCGGGGGCCGTCGCGCTCGGCGTCGACAGTCATGCTGCGGAATTTGTACAGCGTGAACACCCGGCCATTCCTGCCGACGCGTTCCTGGCGGTAGAAGACCGGCCCGCGGCTTTCGATCCGGATCGCGAGCGCGGTCAGCAGGAGCACCGGCAGAACAACCACGATCAGCGCGAGGCTGCCCACGATGTCGAATGCGCGGCGGCAGATGCGCGAGACGGGGCCCGCCTCGGCGATCGCGGCTCGATCGAGCCAGTCAGCCGGCAGCGTTTCGAGGTCGACCTGCCCCCGGGACCGCTGCCACAGCATCGGGTCATCCGACCTGTCGACGCCGCCGAAGCCTACGCGGCCGATCGGCGAGGCAGCCGACGCTGCGCGCGACCTGGGCGAACGCGTGCCGCCATCGGTGGGCAACGCTGTTGTGGGATGAAGTGCGACCTTCGCCTCGCGCTCATCCATGCGCTGTGCCGCACGGACGACACCGCCGCCGCCAACCCCCGCGACCTCGGGTGAACGCACGGCCCCAGGCAGGGCTGGCACGACGGTGCCGCGCAACCCCGCGGCGACGACCATCCGCAAGCTGAAGACGAACGACATATACAGAAGTGCAACGACCGCGAAGGACGGATCCGGGCGGCGCATCGGCCATATCCCGGCAGCCGCGCCGCTGACCAACGCGATCACAAGGATGGCCACCGCGACGATGGCGCGTTCGGCCAGGCGGCGTGCCTGGAACCACAGAGGCGCGCGATAGAAGCCGGTAAGCGCCACGATCGCCACGAAAGCGCATGCCAGCGGCAACGCAAGCAACAGGAACGCAACCGTCACCCCGCCTGCTCGCGCAGTCCGGAATTCAAGCAAAACAAAACCCGTCGCAACCGCTGCGGCCGCGTCTGCAAATAACACAAGAATAATTGCGGACCAAAGGCCCGCTTCATACCCGGACTTCATTACGCCTCCCTCCAACGCCCCCGCTGAAGGCCGGGCGGTTCGCACCGCAGGCCGGAACATCTTCGGAACCCGCGGTGTACAGCGACGCAAACGGGGAACCGCTCGGTTTTGATAGCCACCCGCCTCAGTTCTTGAGACGGTCTATCGCGCCGCAGCGACGATAGCGCCGGCCGCGCCGGTCGGTAAACGTAAATCTCACACTAAAATCATGCTACCATAACGCGAAATTCGTAACAGGCCGACTTCAGCACAACCATTCCGAGCATTTGCGGAGGCGACGCAAAAGAGCGAAAGAATTTTCTAGCCCGAGTATTTACCATAACGTGAATATGGCGTCCAATAAATGATCGCAGTCTTTCGTTGATTGAATCTCCTGGGGTGTGCGCCTAGTCTCTTCCCGAGGCCCATTATCGTGCGCGGACTGCGTCGGGCCGGCCTGGCGTCGCCGATATAGTCCGAGAATTTTCCGGGAGGTTGCCCGATGCGCCGCGTGATGTTGTCACTTTCTGTGTTGTTGGCCCTGGGGCTTGGCGCGGGGGGCTGTGCGGAACGGCCTGGTTTGCCGGCCGAAACCGCATCGGCACCGGCGCCGGCAGCCGCCGAATATGTCATCGGGCCAGGCGACGCACTGGACGTCTATGTCCATCGTTCCCCTGAACTGACCATAAGCGGGCTCCCGGTGCGTCCCGACGGGCGCATCTCGATCCCCCTCGTTCCTGATGTCGAGGCGGCGGGCCGAACCCCGACCCGTCTCGCCCGGGACCTTGAGGAACGCCTCCGTCGCTTCGTTATCGATCCGAATGTGACCATCATCGTGCGATCCTTTGTTGGCACCTCCGGCCAGCAGGTCCGTGTCATCGGCGAGGCGACCCAGCCGCGTGCCATCGCCTACCGGGACGGCATGACGCTGCTCGACGTGATGATCGACGCGCGCGGCCTTACCCGATATGCCGCCGGCAACCGGGCGGAAATCATCCGGCGCGACACCCCCGACGCGCCGCCCCAGGTGATCCGCGTTCGCCTGACCGACTTGCTGCGCAACGGCGACATGACCCAGGACATCCGCATGCGTCCCGGTGATACCCTCCTGATTCCGCAGGGCTGGTTCTGACGCGATGCAGCTTGGCCCTCTGATCCGTCGTAGCGTTGCGGCGGCCTGGCGGCACCGCTGGAAGGCGCTCGCCCTGACATGGTTTGTCTGCGCGGCGGGGTGGGTTGCCGTCGCGATGCTGCCGAACCAGTACAGTTCCACAGCCCGGATGTATGCCGATGCGGATGCCATCCTCGGCACCCTGCTGCGCGGCATCGCAGTGGACAGCACGCAGGCCGGCCAGGTCGACGTGCTGCAGCGCACGTTGCTCAGCCGGCCAAACATCGAGCGCGTGGTCGCCCGCACAGACCTGGACATGCGCATCACCAGCCCGCAGTCGCGCGAGCGGCTGATCGAGGGTCTCGGCCGGCAGATCCGCCTCACGCCGCAGACGCGCAATCTTTTCACGATCGAGTATCGCGACTCCGACCCGCGCGTTGCGCGCGATGTCGTGCAGACGCTGCTCACGCTGTTCATCGAGGCAGCCACCAGCTCCGACCGCCGCCAGCTGGAGACGGCGCGCGCCTTCGTCGCCCAGCAGCTCGCGGCCTATGAGGCGCAGCTGCGCGAGGCCGAACGGCGCCGGGCGGATTTCCGCGCGCGCTTCGGCGACCTGTTGGCGATCGACGGAAACTCGTCGCGGCTGGAAAGCGCGCGCGGGCGGGTACGCGAACTGCGCGGGGAACTCGCCGACGCGCAGGCCCGGCGCGACCTCACGCGGCAGCAGATCGACGCGCTGCAGGCACCCGCGGCGGCAACCGGCCGCGGCGGCTCACCCGAGCTGGCGCAGGCCGAGGCGCAGCTGCGCCAGCTTCGGCTGCGTTACACTGACGAACATCCCGACGTGGTCGCGACACGCAATATCATGGCCGAGTTGCGCCGGGGCGGCGCACGCACAGGCGGCGGGGCGCGCGGCACGACCGCCGCGCCGGCACAGCCCCTGTTGCGCGAGCAGCTCACGCTGCGCCTGGTCGATGCTGACGCGCAGTTCGCGTCACTCGAGCGCAGCCTTGGCGACGCGCAGAACGACCTCGAGCGCATGACCGAGATGGCCCGCAACGCGCCCGAGGTGCAGGCCGAGTTCACCAACCTCGACCGCGACTACAACGTCATCAGGCGCAACTACGAGGAACTGCTGGCGCGGCGTGAATCCGTCCAGATCGGCGAGGCCGCGCGCACCAGTTCCGACCGCGTGAAGCTCGAGATCATCGACCCGCCGACCTTGTCCAGCATTCCGGTCGGCCCCAACCGCCCGCTTTTCGCCGCCGGCGTGCTCGTCGCGGGTCTGGGGGCGGGGCTGGCGCTCGCCTTCCTGCTCGTGCAACTCGACGGCACCTTCTATACCGTGGGCGAGCTGCGCAAGCTGGGCCTGCCGGTGCTTGGCGCGGTCTCGGCGCCGCCGGCTCCGCCGCGGATCGCGGCCGGTATCGCCTTCGCCTGTGCCGTCCTCTTGGTGTTCGTGGCCTTCGGTGCGCTGATCCTCGATATGCCGCGTATCGTGGCGCGGATGGTCGCATGACCCAGCCCACCGATCCCCGCCCGCATCTCGTGGAGCGTCTCGAACAGGTGCGTGCGCAGCAGGCGCGGACGCACCTTGTCGAACGGGCGGCCAGCGCCCTCGCCGCCACCGAGGCGAAACGCGACCCGGTGGCAAGCACACCGCACCGGGAACCGCCTCGCCCCACCGCGCCGCCGATCCCGATGGCGACGCTGGTCGCCGCAGGGCTCGTCGCCGCGCCGGAAGGCGCGCGCCGCGCACGCGTGCTCGAGGAAATCGCGGTGGTGCAGACCCAGTTGCTGCGCGCGCTTTCGGAGCAGGCCGTGCAGGACGGGCGTGCGGCGAACCTCGTGATGTTCACCTCCGCCCGGCCGGGTGAGGGCAAGTCCTTCTGTTCGCTGAATGTCGCTGCCGGCCTGGCGCGCGCAAGCACGCGCCCGGTGCTGCTGGTGGATGCCGATGGCAAGCAGGGCTCGCTCACCATGGCGCTCGGTCAGACGGACAGCGCGGGGCTGATGGCTCTCGCGATGGACTCCGCCGTGGCACCGGCGGGGCTCGTCGTCCCGACCGAGGTCGCGCGGCTGTCGATCCTGCCTTACGGGCCAGCCACCGCGCGCGAAGGACAGCCGCCGGGACCCCGGCTGTCCGGCGCGCTGCAGCGCCTCGCTGCCGCCTTGCCGCAGCACATCATCATCATCGACACGCCACCCTGCCTGGTGGCGAGCGACCCGAGCACCATCGCCACGGTCGTGGGCCAGGTGGTCGTTGTCGTGCAGGCGCAGCGCACCGAGCGTCGCGAGGTCGAGGCCGCGCTCGACATGGTCGAATCGTGCCCGACCCTGTACCTCCTGCTCAATCAGGCGCAGCTGACCGAGAGTGACAGCTTCGGCGCCTACGGAGGCTATGATGGCTACGGCGACGGCGGCGGGAATGGCTAGCCGGCCCGCACCGCTCCTCCCCTTCGCGACAGCCACCGCTATTCTCGTCGGTGCAGCGGTTCCGCTTGCCGCACAGGAAACCACCAGCCTGCCCATCGGGCCGCGCGGCGCACCGGTCGGCGGCGCTTCCCTGGGCGCGCCACTTGAGCCCTTCGGCGGCACACCCTCGGCGGCGGCGGGTCTGTCCCCTGCCACGCCAGGCACAGCCGGAGGCGCGGCCGCACCTGCCACGGCGCCGCCAGTTCGCCTTGGCCCCTTTGGCGCAGCCTTCGCAGCCTCGGGCGAAGCCGGCGCTCCCGATGATCCCGGCCGCGCCTGGAACATCGTGCCGAGCATCGCGATCGACATCGGCGCAAACAACAACGTCTTCCAGACCCGCAACAACACGCGCGCCGACGTCTTCACGAACATCACGCCGGCCATCCTGATCGACGGCGCGACGAACCGCGTGCGCGCGACCATCAGCTACGCACCCACCGCGACGCTGTATGCCACCTACAACAGCCAGAATCGCGTGGCTCAGCAGGGCAACGGCCAGATACTGGCCGAGCTCGTGCCGGATGCGCTGTTCCTCGATATCCGCGGGGCGGCGAGCCTCGGCACGACAAGCGGCGGCGTGGTGCCGGCCAATGCGCTGCAGTCGAACCGCAACGACCAGGTCCAGACCTACAGCTTCCAGATCTCGCCCTACTACGTCCATCGCTTCGGCAGCACGGCGACCGCCCAGCTGGGCTACGCGTTCGCGTATTCGCAACAGGAAGGCAATACGCAGTTCCTGCAGCCCGCCGGCGCCCTGCCTTCGTTCCAGAACCAGGACTACACCAGCAACCGCGGCTACCTGGTGGTCCGCAGCGGGGAGGATTTCGGCCGCCTCGCGCTGCAGGGGCGGATCGACGGCACCGCCTACTCGGGCACCGGCGTCTACGACGGCGCGCATGTCTTCGTGACAGCCCTCGAGGCGCGCTACGCCATCACGCCGACCGTCGCCCTGCTGGTCGAGGGCGGCTACGAGAATATCGAGTATGCGGGAACCAATCCCGCGCGCATCAGCGATGCCATCTGGTCGGTCGGCGGGCGCTTCACGCCCACGCCCGAAAGCTTCCTCATCCTGCGCTACGGGCATCGCGGCGGCTTCGACAGCCCGTCGCTGGATGCCGGCATCCAGCTCGGCGGCTTCACGCGGTTGACCGCCAGCTATGCCGAGCGGCTTTCCACCTCGGCCACCGCCGCGCAGGACCTGCTCGAGACAACCACGCTCGACGCACTCGGCAATCCCGTGGATGCGACCTCGGGGGCTCCGGTGCTCTACGCCAACGCCTTCAACCCCGTGCAGAGCGGCCTGTTCAGGACCAGGAACGGCAACGTCGCGCTGACGCAGTCCTGGCCGCGCGACAGCATCACGCTGTCCGCCTACTACCAGCAGCAGGATCCGGTCTCGGCGGCGCGCGGAACGCAGATTTTCGAATCCACCAGCTACTATGGCGGCATCTCCTGGTCGCATGAGCTGACGCCGGTGACCGCGCTCAATATCGGCGTGCAAGTCGGACGCACGGAATACGGCAACCGGCCCTCGTCGGACGTGCTCTTTGCCAGCGGTGCGCTCTCCCACCGCATCAACGAACGGCTGACGGGCGTGTTCCGCGTGCTCTACAGCAGACGCTCCTCCAGCGCGCCGGCCAACGAATACTCCCAGGCCATCGTCCTGGCCGGGCTGCGCCAGACCTTCTGAGGGAGCCGATGCAGATCGACGGCTACGGGCTGCGCGAGCACCCCTTCAAGATGTCGCCCGACGCCCGGCTGTACTTCGCCAGCAAGGCGCATAGCCGTGCCTACGCGCATCTGCTGTTCGGCCTGTCGCAAAAGGAAGGCTTCATTGTCGTCACCGGGGAGGTCGGCGCGGGAAAGACGACGCTGATCGAACGGCTGTGCACCGAACTGCCCTCGGCCGACCACGCCATCGCGCGCGTCATGACGACCCAGGTCGAGGCCGAGGACCTGCTCCGCCTGGTCGCCGTCGCCTTCGGCGCATCGGCGGAGGGCAGCAAGGCCGAGATCCTGCGCGCCATCGTCGCGCGGCTGTGGGATGGCATCTCGGCGCGCGGCATGCGCCACATCCTGATCGTGGACGAGGCGCAGGCGCTGCCTGTATCGGCGCTGGAGGAACTGCGCATGCTCTCCAACATCACCGAGGGCGAGCGCGCGCTGCTGCAAGTGGTGTTGATGGGCCAGCCGCAGCTACGCCGAACCCTGGCACGGCCTGACCTCGACCAGCTGCGCCAGCGCATCCTCGCGGCCTATCACCTGGGCAGCCTGACGCTGGAGGAAACCCACCAGTATGTGCGCCACCGCATGACCGCGGTGGGCTGGACCGGCAGCCCCGTCTGGGAGGAGGCCGCCCTCGACGCTGTGCATCGCCATACCGACGGCATACCGCGGCGGATCAATCGACTGTGCTCGCGCATCCTGCTCTCGGGGTCGTTGGAGCAGCGACCGGTGCTGACGGCGGAACTCGCCGAGGCGACGGCGCTCGAACTCGACCAGGACCTCGGCGAGATCGTCTCCGCCCCGGAGCCCGAGCCGGAGGAGCGCGGCCTCGAGGACGCCATCCGGGCGCTGGAGGACCGCATCACCAATCTCGAGCACCTGACCGCCGGGCGCGAACGGCTACTGCGCCGCATCCAGGATCTGGTCGACGGCGCCGAAGCCACGCGAGCCGGGCGATGAGCGAGCCCGCCATCCGCAACGCCATGAGCGTCGATGTCGAGGAATGGTTCCAGGTCCAGGCCTTCGCCGACCACATCCCGCGCGACCGCTGGGGTGGCTTCGACACCCGTGTGGAGGCAAGCACCGACCGGATCCTCGCCCGCTTCGCTGAAGCCGGCGTGTGCGCCACCTTCTTCACCCTGGGTTGGGTCGCCCAGCGCCATCCCGCGCTGGTGCGGCGCATCGCGGCGGCGGGGCATGAGATCGCCAGCCACGGCCATGGCCACGAATTGGTGCACCGGATAGGCGCCGAGAGCTTCCGCGCCGACATCCGCCGCGCGAAGCACATCCTCGAGGATACCGCTGGTGTCGCGGTGCGCGGCTACCGGGCGCCGACCTTTTCGGTCGGGCCGGCCATCACGCCCTGGGCGCACCGCATCCTCGCCGAGGAAGGCCACGCCTACAGCAGCAGCGTCTTCCCGCTGCGCCACGACCTCTATGGCGCGCCCGAGGCACCCACCACACCCCACCGGCCTGACCCCGAGGGCGTGGTGGAACTGCCCATGACGACGCTCGACGCGCTCGGCCGGCGGCTACCGTGCTCCGGCGGCGGGTGGTTCCGCCTCGCGCCCTATGCGCTGTTCCGCGCCGCGCTGCGCCGCGTGAACGGTGCCGAGCGCCGCGCTGGCATCTTCTACTTTCACCCCTGGGAGATCGACCCGGGCCAGCCGCGCCTGCCCGGCGCGCCGGCGCGCGCGCGCTTTCGCCACTACACCCGGCAGGCCTCCATGGAACGGCGCATCGCCAGGTTGCTGCGGGACTTCGCCTGGGGACGGGTGGACGAGGTCTTCGCCTCGGCCATCGGCGATGCCCAGGCGCAGCACGCCGTGGCGGCCTGAACCTGCCATGGCCGTGCGCATCCGCGACCTCAGCGAGGACACGGCACCGGCCTGGGACCGCTTCGTGCGCGAACAGCCGGAGGCGACCTTCTTCCACCTCTCGCCCTGGGCGCGGGTGATTCGCGAGGCCTTCGGCCACGCCACCCACTACGCGTATGCGGAACAGGATGGTGCGATCGTCGGTGTGCTGCCGCTGGCGCGCATGCGCACACGGCTGTTCGGTGACCTGCTCTCATCCACACCCTTCTGCGTCTATGGCGGCGCCGTCGCGGCCACGAGCGAGGCGGCCGCCGCGCTCGAGGCCCATGCGATCGCGCTACAGGGTCGGCTTGGCGCTCCGTGCCTCGAATTCCGCCGGCGTGAGGCGCCCGATGCCGGCTGGCAGTCGCGCCCGCCCCTGTACTTCACCTTCCGCAAGCCGATCGCCATCACCGGCGACGATGCCCGGGACATGGAACGCAACATCCCGCGCAAGCAGCGCGCCGAGGTGCGCAAGGCGATCAAGCGCGGCCTGGCCACGGTGACTGACGGCGATGTCGACCGCCTTCATCGCATCTATGCGGAGAGCGTGCGCAACCTCGGTTCGCCGGTGTTTCCACGGCGCTATTTCCGCCTGCTCGCCAATGCCTTCCCGGACGAAGCCGACGTCACCACGGTGCTCCACGAGGACCGCCCGGTCTCCGCGGTGCTGAACTTCCACTTTCGCCAGGAGGTGCTGCCCTACTACGGCGGCGGCACGCGCGCGGCGCGCGGGCTCGCTGCCAACGACCTGATGTATTGGGAGGTGATGCGCCGCGCCGGTCGGGAGCGCGGCGCGACGATCTTCGATTTCGGACGCAGCAAGCTCGGCACCGGCGCCTACGACTTCAAGCGAAACTGGGGCTTCGCGCCGGCCGAGCTGCACTACTGCTACCGCCTGGCCGAGGGCGCGGTCGTGCCGGACAACAACCCGAACAACCCGAAATACCGACTGATGATCGCGGCGTGGAAGCGGCTGCCGCTGGCGATCGCCAACCTGATCGGGCCGCGCCTCGTGCGCGGGCTGGGTTGAGGCCCGATGGCACGCCCTCGCCTGCTGTTCCTCGCGCACCGGATCCCCTATCCGCCGGACAAGGGCGACAAGATTCGCGCCTGGCACATGCTGGACCACCTGGCCGAGCGCTGGGATGTCGAACTCGGCTGCCTGGTGGATGATCCGGAGGATCTTCACCACCTGCCGACCCTGCGCGCGCGCTGCGCGGCGGTGGAGCATGCGCTGATCGCCGGGCGCGGGGGGATCGCGCGGGTGCTCGCGGGCCTGCGTCCGGGGCGGCCGCTCAGCCTCGCCTGGTTCCACGATGTCCGGCTTGCCGCCTGGGCGCGCGGCGGGCTCGCCGCCGGGCGCTACGACGCGGTGCTGGCCTTCTCGACCGCCATGGCGCCCTACGCCATGGGGCCGGCGCCGGCGGGTACGCGCCGCGTGCTCGACATGGTGGACGTCGATTCCCTGAAGTTCCGCGCCTATGCCGATGCCGCGCGGGCGCCGATGCGCCAGTTCTGGGCACGCGAGGCCCGCACATTGCTGGCCTTCGAGCGCCGCGCCGTCGCCGCCTTCGATCAGTCGCTGCTGGTCACCCGCGCGGAGGCCGAGCGCTTCGCCGAACTCGCGCCCGAGGCGGCGGGGCGCATCGCCGCCGTGGAGAACGGCGTCGATCTCGGCCGGTTCCACCCCGCCCTCGCCTTTCCACCGCCGACTCGCGCCAGCGGCCCGACCATCGTTTTCACCGGCCGGATGGACTACCGGCCAAATGTGGATGCGGTGCGCTTCTTCGCCCGGGAGGTGGTGCCGCTGGTCCGGGCCCGGCACGCGGAGGCAATTTTCGCTGTCGTCGGCGCCGCGCCGGCGCCGGAGGTGCTGGCGCTGGCGGATCTGCCGGGGGTGCAAGTGACCGGCACGGTGCCCGACACCCGCCCCTACCTGGCCGAAGCCGCGGTGTGCGTGGCACCGTTGCGCATCGCCCGCGGCATTCAGAACAAGGTGCTGGAGGCGATGGCGATGGCGCGCCCGATCATCTGCTCGCCCGAGGCGTTCGAGGGTGTGCGCGCCACGGCGGGGCGCGATGTCCTTCTGGCCATCGACCCCGCGGACTGGGCGGCGCGCATCGACGAGGTCCTGGCGGGCGGCCACCCGCTGTTGGGCGCGCGGGCACGCGCGGCGGTCGAGGCCGGGCACGACTGGGCGGTAACGCTGCGCGGGCTCGATGCCGCGCTTGAAGGCCGCCCCGTGGCGGCCTTGCACGAGGAAGCGGCCTGAGCATGCTGGAACGCCCGGTTGCCGCCACCGACACCGCGCCGCGCGACCGATGGCGCGCGCCCCTGCTGGCGCTGGCGGCGGCGCTGGCCGCCTGGGGCGTGATCTTTGCCACCGAGGTCGCCGCGGCCGTCCGCGTCTGGGAAAGCTCGACTGCCTACAACCACTGCTGGCTGATCCTGCCGATCGCCCTTTGGCTCGGCTGGCAGCGGCGGGCGCGGCTCGAGACCATCGTGCCGACGCCGGCGCCGCTGGCCGCGCTGGCGCTGCTGCCGCTGGGCTTCGGCTGGCTGCTGGCCGAACGGCTCGGCATCATGGAAGGGCGGCAACTGGCCGCGCTGTCCATCGCCATTGCCATGGTCGTGGCCGTGCTTGGGCTGCGATTCGGGCGCGCCATGGCGGCGCCACTGGCGTACCTGGTGTTCCTCGTTCCATTCGGCGAATTCACCGTGCCGGCGTTGCAGCGCATCACGGCGCGAATGATCGAGTTCGCGCTCGGCTTCACCGGCATCCCGCACTACGTGGACGACATCATCATCGAGATTCCCGCCGGCACCTTCCTGGTCGCCGAGGCGTGCGCCGGTCTGCGCTTCCTGATCGCGGCGATCGCGTTCGGTGCGCTCTATGCGCTGGTGATGTTCCGCAGCCCGGGGCGGCGGCTGATCGTCATGGTGCTGTCGGTGGTGGTGCCGATCGTCGCCAATGGGCTGCGCGGCTTCGGGCTGGTGATGCTGGGGCATTTCCAGGGCAGCGCGGCGGCGGTGGATGCGGACCATGTGCTGTACGGGTGGGTGTTCTTCTCGATCGTGCTGCTGCTGCTGATCCTGGCGGGGCTGCCGTTCCGGGAGGATGGGGCGGCGCCGGTGGCCGGTCCGGAGCCTGCGCCGCCGTCGGCGCCACGCAGCATCGCGGCATTCGGCGCCGTAGCCGCGTTGGCGGCGGTGGCCGCGGCATCGGGACCTGTCGCTGCACGCGCGCTGGATGCGGGCGGAGGAGGATCGCCGACACTGCTGGCCGTGCAGCTTGAGCCTCCAGCCGGTTGCCTGGCGGGGGGGGATGGCCAGCGGTTGCGCTGCGGCGGCGCGGTGGTCACCGCCCGCGTGGTGGTATTCCCGGCGCGCGCGAATTGGTCGGCGGTGGTTGCCGAGCGCCGGCGTCTCGCTGGCGGCGGCGATGTGGACACGACGTTTCGGGTGACACCGCCCGGCGGGTCGGTCCGCTGGGACGCGCGGCAACTCCGCAATGGCGGGACGACGGCCGTGGCCACCTGGCTGGATGGCAAGCCGGCCGGCGAAGGGCTGCGCGACCGCGCCGCCCAGGCCTGGAACGCGGCGACCGGAGGCAAGGCGCTGCCCGTGGTCGTCGGCCTGACGATACAG
>LNEW01000008.1 GCA_001464375.1 Rhodospirillales bacterium Ga0074136
GCAGAATTGCCGCAGCAGCGGGCCGCGACGCGCCAGCGCCTCCAGGTAATAGGTGCCCGGGATGGCGTAGCCGCCATACAGGCGGCCCGACAGGTGGATCGCGTAGTCGCCCGGGTGTTCGCGCATCCAATTGGCGTGGATGGTGGCCCCCTCGACACGGCTGACCACGGCGACATAGGCGCCGATGGCGCGCAGCGAGGGACACGCGACGTAGGTGATGCTGGCCCCCCGCGCCTTCAGGGCGTCCAGCGCGGCCTCGAATCCCTTCACCACCACGTCGTCGGCGCCATCGAAGAACCATTCGCGCGGCACCGCGACCGACACGCCGCGCAGATCGCCGGTCAGGGCGGCCTCGTAGTCCGGCACCGCCTCCGGCGCGCTGGTCGGGTCACGCGGATCCTGGCCCGAGATGACCGTCATGATCCGCGCCGCATCGCGCGCGGTGCGCGTCAGCGGCCCGACATTGTCCATCGAGAAGGACAGCGGCATCACGCCCGACCGCGAGACGCGCGTCTGCGTGCCCTTGATGCCCGTCACGCCGCAGATGCTGGCCGGCAGGCGGATCGACCCGCCGGTATCGGACCCCAGCGCGGCGGTGAAGAAGCGCGCCGCCACCCCCGCGCCGGACCCGGAGGACGACCCGCCCGTGCAATAGGGCAGGTTCCACGGGTTGTGGCAGTCGCCGAAATGCGCGTTGTGGCCGGTCGGGTTCTGCGCGAACTCCGCCATGTTCAGCGTGCCCATGTCGATCGCGCCGGCGGCGTCCATTCGCTGCAGCACCGTCGCGGTGACCGCGGGCTTGAAGTCGCTGCGGATTTTCGACCCGCAGCTGCTCACGCGGCCGGCACGGTAGTACATGTCCTTGTGCATCATCGGCACCCCGCTCAGCGGGCCGGGCGCGGCACCGGCGGCGCGCGCGCTGTCCTGCGCGGCGGCGGCCTCAAGCGCGGCCTCGCGATCCAGGCGGATCACGGCATTCACCTTCACGTCATGGGCATCGATGCGCGCGAGTGATGCGCGGACCATCGCCTCGGCGCTCGCCTCGCCGCGGGCGAAGGCATCGGCGGATTCGGTGGCGGAGAGCAGCGCGAGGTCGGTCATGCCTGCTTCTCCTGCTCGGCGCGCAGCGCGGCTTCGAAGGATGACGGTTCGTCCTCGAACACGAGCGTGCCGCGCAGCGCCTCGAACTCGGCGATCAGCGCGGGGAAGTCCTCCAGCGCGCGCTGCCCGGCGGGGTTGGGGCACTCCACGCCGGTCCACAGGCGGATCGCCGCGATCATCTCGGGGGTCGGGTCATTGGGCATGGCGGACGGGTCCTTGGCCTTGGGGCGCATCATCCTCGCGCCGGCGGGCGGTGGTTTGCAAACCGCGTGCCCGGCTGGCAGCCTTCGCGCAACGCATGAGGAAGCGACCGCAATGAAGATCGTCGACATCCGCGCCTTCCCCACATCCTTTCCGTTGCCGCCGGGCGGGCCTCGTCTGGGGATCGGCCAGGCGGTGAAGCGCGACGCGGTGATGGTGAAGGTCACCACCGAGGATGGCATCGTCGGCTGGGGCGAGAGCCATCACGGCCGCGCGCATACCGCCATCGCCACACTGATCCAGACCACGCTGCGCAGCCTGATCCTGGGCATGGACGCCTTCGACACCACCGGCATCAACGCCCGCATCTACCAGTACCAGCTGGCGTCCCACGGCATGGGCGCGGCCTGCGCGATGGCGATGTCGGGCATCGACATGGCTCTGTGGGACGCCAAGGGAAAGGCGCTGAACCTGCCACTGTACAAGCTGCTGGGCGGGGCGGCGCGACCGGTACCGGCCTATGCGGGCGGCGTGGCGCTTGGCTACCAGGAACCTGCCGCGCTGATCGACGAGGCGGCGCCGCACACGCAGGCCGGCTACAAGGCGGTGAAGCTGCGCGTCGGCGATACGGTGAAGCACGACGTGGCGCGGATGGAGGCGGTGCGCGACGCCTTCGGCCACGACCTGGTCATCCTGACCGACGCGAATATCGGCTACGACATCGACCAGGTCCGCCAGGTGATGCCGGAGATGGACCGGCTCAACATCGGCTGGCTGGAGGAACCCTTCCCCGCCCACGACCACCATCGCTATGCGCAGGCGCGCGGCTATGGTTCGACGCCGCTGGCAGCCGGGGAGAACCACTTCACCCGCTACGAATTCACCCGCGTGCTGGAGGACGGCGTCATCGCCATCTGGCAGCCCGACCTGTCGAAATGCGGCGGCATCACCGAGGCGCTGCGCATCGCCGCGATGGCCAGCGCCTTCAAGATCCCGATCCACCCGCATTCGTCGATGACCGGCGTGAACCAGGCGGCGTCGATCCACTTCCTCGCCGCCATCGAGAATGGCGGGTATTTCGAAGCCGACATCTCCCGCGCCAACCGGTTCCGCGACGAATTGGGCAGCACGCCCTGGACCATCCGGGCCGATGGCACGGTGCTGCCCAACAGCGCGCCGGGCATCGGGGTGGAGATCGACGAGGGCTTCCTTGCCGCCAACCCAGCGATCGAAGGGCCGGGCTACGTCTAGCCCGCCGCCGCGAACACCGCGGCCGGCGTCAGCACCGTGATGAAGCGGAACCCGGGCGGGGCGGGTTCGACCACGCCGAAGGCGCCCTCGGGGAAGTCGGCCTGCGCGAGCATCCGCCCGAACACGGCCGGCCCGAACACATGGATGTGCCCGACCAGCAGCGTGTTCGTCGCGGGCAGCGGCGGGGTGGCCAGGGCGCGGCGCGCGCCGGCGATCGCGGCCGGGATGTCGGCGGTGTAGTCGTCCGCCACCAGGTCCATCGTCACCTCGACCGGGCCGCCGCGCGCCATGATGCCGGCGGTGTCGGAGGCACGGAACACCGGGCTGGTGCGCACCGGCCGCAGCGGGATGCGCAGCCGCGCCATGGCGGCCGAAAGGGCGCGCGCCTGCGCGATGCCCTCGGCCGAGAGGTTGCGCTGCCCGGCGCGGTCCCCCAGCCGGCCGGTATCGGCCTGGCTGCGGTCGGTGATGGCGTGGCGCATGTAGATGACGTGCCCGCCGCCGCGCAGCAGCCCGACCCAATCGGGCACCACCCCGGACGCCGCCGCCGGCGCCGCGAAGCCGAGGGCCAGGACGGCGCGCCGTTCAACCCGCGGCATGCGGCCGCCCGGCGATCTCGCGGATCAGCTTGGCACGCATCGCGCGGGCGAAGTCGGTGCGCGTCTCCGCGACGATGACGAAGGCGCCGGGGCCTCCGATCACGTTGCGTTCGTAGTGGACGCGCAGCGGTTCGCCGAAGCGGGTGACGGGTGCGACCTCGATCGCCAGGCCGTTCACCGTGATGCCGCGCGCCACGGCGGCGTCGCGCGCCTCGGGCGCCGGCAGGAAGGACCGGATGTCCGGACCATCGCCGGCCACGTCGATCACGAGGTCCTCGCTGCGGAAGGGCGCGGCGGCGATCAGCGCGGTGGCATGCGCGATGGCGTCGCCGATCGCGTTGTAGGATTGGCGCGACCGCGGCGCGGCGATGATCGCCCCGGCCAGCGCGCGGGCCGAGGCGGCGTCGCGCACCGCCATCCAGTCCACCGCCGTGGTGGCGCCGCCCGGGCTGCCCCATTCCACCATGGCGATACCGATGGCGCCGTTCGGCTTCGACGCGATGGCGGCAAGAATGGCGGGATGCGTGACGGAGTCCGCCAGACCCTCGCGTTGCAGCCGGAATTCATCGGCGTCGATCGAGCCCGAGGCATCCATCGCCAGCACCAGCAGTAGGTCCACCGCCGGCGCGGCCTGCGCGGCGACGATCCCGGGCGCCATGGCCCCCGCCATCCCGAGCACGGCGCGCCGCCGCATCGCCTTGCGTTCCATGGCCAGGGAGATGGCGAGCGGCGCTGTGCTCGCAAGGCCCGGCGCGGCGTCGGGGCGCTGCGGCCCATCGCCCGCAGGCGGCCCGGCCCCTCGCCAGGGTCGCCCGCGGCGGGCCGGACATCCGCTCACGCCCGCGCGCACCAATCCTGCCACATGGCACGCCAGGCGGCCTCGATCCGCCGGGCCATGCCGGCGCCATCGACCAGCGCGCCGGGCGCCAGCCGCGCGCGCAGTGCGGCCAGGGCCTGCGGGTCGCGCACGCGATGCACGGCCTGCGCCACGTAGTCCTCCACATCCTCGGCGATCCAGTCGGCGAGGCCGGTGGCGGCGAGCAGCGTCTCGCCATTGCGGCTCATCATGCCGCCCCGGCCGCGCAGGGTCAGCGTCGGGACGCCGGCCAGGATCGCCTCCGCCGTGGTGGTGCCGCCGGGGAAGGGAAACGGGTCGAGCATGAGATCGACATCGGCGTAGCGCGCGAAGTACGCGGGGCGGGCGCTGTGGCCCTCGGTGTCGAGCCGCGCGGCATCGCCGCCGGCCGCGGCGAAGCGTGCGCGGATCGCGGCGGCGGTGCCGGCATCCTCCAGCGCGCGGGATTTCAGCAGCAG
>LNEW01000009.1 GCA_001464375.1 Rhodospirillales bacterium Ga0074136
CAGACGCGCGGCCTGGTTTCTACCGGGCGCGTCCGCCGCGCCTGGATCCTGCTGAACCTGCGCGAATCCATCCCCATCCCCGAGACCGGCGGCCGCGCGCTATCGGTGCGCTTCCTCGGCGAGTACCGATGCGCCGAACGGCAATGGCGCCCGATGGAAGGGGCATGGTTCGCGCGGCTCAACGCGGAGGAACCCGTCCATGCCGAACGCCCGCGCGGCACCGGCTTCCGCCCGGCCGAACCGGCCACGCTCGGCGGGTCGTTCCTGGATGCCGCCTGCGGGCTGTAGCCCGGCTATTCCTCCAGCTCGCCGAACAGGCGGAAGCGCAGCATGCGCCGCGTCATGCGGTCCATGCCCAGCGCCTCGGCCCGCCGATAGGCCTCGATCGCCTGCTTGATGCGCTTGCGCACGCGCTCGGCATCGCACAGCCCGGTCCAGGCCGGGATCAGGTCGGGCTTCGCCGCGATCGCCCGCTCGAACTGCGCGACCGCTTCGTCGATATCGCCATTTTCCAGCAGCAGGTGCCCGAGCCTCGCCGCCACCGCAGGCTGGTCGGGCGCCGCCGCGGCAACCTCCCGCGCCGCCGCCAGCGCCTCCGCCCGGCGGCCCTGGCGCCACAACGCATCGGCCATGGCCAGCTGGACCACCTCGGACCCCGGGTCCTCGGCCACCACCTCGGCCAGCGCGGCACGCGCGGCATCGGCATCGCCACCGGCCAGCAGCAACTGGCCCAGCCGCGTGCGCAGTTCGACATTGCGGGGATGCGCCGCCAGCCCCTCGCGCGCCGCCGCTTCGGCCTCCTCCACCCGGTCGGCGCGCCATAGCGCATCGGTCAGGCCGAGCCAGGCATGGGGTGTGGCATTGGGCTGGCGCGTCACCTCCCGGAACGCCGCAGCGGCGGGCAGGGGCGCCCCCTGCAGCAGGTGAAGGAAGCCCAGCCGCACGCCGATCGCTGCGTTCCCCGGCAAGGCGACAAGCCCCGCCTCGACCGCGCGCAGCGCATCGCGCCCGCGATGCTGCCGCCACAGCACATCGGCCAGCAGCAGGTGCCCGGCCTCCGCCAAGGGGGCGAGCGTCACGGCACGCCGCGCCGCACGCTCCGCGCCGACGACATCCCCGCGCGCCAGCAGCCGTTCCGCGCTGCGCATCACGATGCGAGGATCGTCAGGATGCAGCCCAACCGCCGCAACCGCCACCGCGGCAGCCTCCGCGGACCGGTCCTGGCCCGCCAGGAGGTCGATCAGGCCGAGCCACGCCACTGCCTCGCCGGGGGCCAACGCCGTCGCGCGGCGCCACGCCGCCTCGGCGCTCGCGGCATCGCCGGCAGCCAGGTGCAGCTGCGCGAGACGCCCGAGCAGGCCGGGCGAGGGCATCGACTCCACTGCCATCCTGGCCGCCGCAATCGCCGCGACCGGACGGTCCAGGTCCCCGAGCAGGTCGACCAGCCCATGCCAGTCGGCCTCGGGGGCCGCCGCCATGTCGCCCAGAAGGTCGGCCAGCGCCTGCCCAGGGCCGTCGTCCCTGCCGCCCGGATCCGCCGCCACCGCCATCCCCCGGCGCGCGGCACGATGGCCGGGATCGGCCGCCACGGCGCGCCCAAAGGCCGCCGCGGCCGCGTCCTTGCGGCCGGATGCGAGCAGCGCCTCGCCCAGCAACGCCTCGGCCGCGGCACTCCCCGGCAGCGCCGCGATCGCCGCTTCGGCCGCCTGCACCGCTTCGTCGGGTCGGCGCAGACGCAACAGCATCCGCACCAGCCGGTCATGCAGCGCGAAGGGCAGCGGCCCCAGCCCGGCGGCGGCCTTGAGCGCCACCATGGCGCGCAGCCGCTGCCCCAGCGCCAGGTTCGACGCCGCCAGGCGCCGGCGCGGCAGGACCTGGCGCGGCTGGCGCCTGATCCACTCGCCGATCTGCGCCACCGCCTCGCCATGCCGCCCGAGGCGCTGGAGCGCCCGCACCCGCGCATCCGTCTGCGACTCCGCCGCCGGCCGCCGGGCCATCGCGGCGACCGACTCGGCAAGGCGCGCATGGCCCGAGGCCTTGAGCCGCGCCGCCAGCCCCACCCGCATGCGCGGCGCCGACAGCCGCGCGACGCGCAGCGCCATCGCCGCGCGCGGCGCATCCCCAGCCAGCAGGGCCGCGATCGCATCGGGCAGCGCGCCGCCACCCAGCAGCACATCGGCCAGCGCGCCGGCGGCATGGGGCATGCGGACGGGCAGGATGCCGCCGGGCGCCGCCAGCGCGGCCGCCACGGCGGCGTCCTCCCCGTCATGCGGGTCGAACACGATGATCGCGGTGCCGGCTGCGGGGGCGGCCGGCGCGGTTGCCCCGGTCGGCCCGCGCGGTGCGACCGCGAGCACGCCCGTCGCCCCCAGCGCGCCGGCGCAATCCAGCGCGGCCACCGCACCGGCACCGATCCCGATGACGACGCGCTCGGCAGTCTGCGGCAGCAATTCCTCGATCGGCTTGGCAGGGAAGGCGCCGTCCGCGGCGTGCAGCACCAGCGCCGGCCGGCCGAGCCGCGCCGCGAGCCGCGCTGCCCAGGCCAGCTCCGCCCCATCCGGCGCGAGGACGACCAGGTTCGCGGCGCCCTCGCCGGGGGTCAGATGTAGGCCCAGGCCATGCGCCGCGTGCAGCAGCCTGGTGCCTGGCCGGTCGGTCTCGGACATGGGCGCGGCCCTACCAGCAACCGTCGGCGGCGTCGA
>LNEW01000010.1 GCA_001464375.1 Rhodospirillales bacterium Ga0074136
GCTCCGAAATCGATAGGGTTCAGGTCTCGCAACCGAATCCTATGTCCGATCAAGGGTTTGCGCCATGTCCGCCGACCCTGATGAATTATCCAGGCTAGAAAGCCCGATGCCGCTGACGAACTATGTCGCGACGCTTCGCCTCACGCCGATCACCGATGGCGACCGCGCCTTCGCGGAATGGACGGCCGAGTTCGACTGCGCGCCCGAGGTCGCGGACGATCTCGTGACCAATATCGGCCAGAACGTGTTCCTCGCCGGCTTCCAGGCGCTGAAGCGCCAGATGACGGCCTGACCATGCCGCAGGTGGTGAAAAGCACGGTGATCGACGCGCCGGTGGAGACGGTCTGGGGCGTACTGCGCGACTTCAACGGCCACGACCAGTGGCACCCGCCGGTGGCGGAGAGCCATGTCGAGCGCGGCTGGCCGTCGGACCGGGTCGGCTGCGTGCGCCGCTTCCGGCTGCGCGACGGATCGGAGCTGCGCGAGCGCCTGCTGACGCTGTCCGACGCCGATCTCGCCTTCAGCTACTGCCTGCTCGACACGCCGATCCCGCTGTTCAACTACGTCGCCCATGTGCGCCTGGCGCCGGTGACCGACGGCGACCGCACCTTCTGGCGCTGGGAGAGCCGGTTCGACACGCCGGCGGGGCGCGAGGCCGAGCTCGCGCGCATGGTCGGCGAGGACATCTACCAGGGCGGTTTCGAGGCAATCCGCGCCCACCTGGCGAAGGGAGCGGGATGATGGCCGTTCTGGTGGAAAGCCATCCGACGCTGACCGAGGCGCAGCGCGCGCTCGGATCCGACGGGACGTATCTCGGCGGCGGCACGCTGGTCATGCGCGACGTCAATGCCGGGACGGTGCAGGGCCGCATCCTGCGCAGCAGCGACCCGGCGCTGCGCCAGATCCGCGCATCGCTCGACAGCGTCGAGATCGGCGCCGGCGTGACCATGGCGATGATCCTCGCCGAGCGCGACCTCGCGCACCTGCACCCCGTCGCGCGCGCGGTCGGCGGGCCGCAGATTCGCGTCATGGCGACAGTGGGCGGCAATCTGTTCGCCGCGCATCCCTATGGCGACCTGACCACCGCGCTGCTCGCGCTCGGCGCGCGCATCGTCACGGCGGGCGGCGCGCAGCGGCCCATCGAGGACTTCCTGCGCGACCGCGAGCGCGCCGGCCTGGTTGCCGCGGTGCAGGCGCCGCGGCCGCGCGAGCCGCGCGCCTTCGGCTTCCTCAAGGTCAGCCGGGTGAAGCCGAAGGGCGTGTCGGTGCTGTCCATCGCCGCGCATCTGCCGCGCGATGGCGGCCGGCTCCGCGGCGTGCGCATCGCCTTCGGCGCCATGGGGCCGACGCCGCTGCGCGCGCAGGCGGCCGAACGCATCCTGGAGGGTGCCACGCTCGAACCCGGCGTGATCGCGCGCGCCGCCGCGGCCGCCGCGGAGGGGCTCGACCCGCCGACCGACGCGCTGGCCTCCGCCTGGTACCGGCGCGAGGTCGCTGGCGTGCATCTGCGGCGGCTTCTGGAGCGGATGACCTGACATGGCGCTCAAGCCCGTCACCTTCACCCTGAACGGCGAGGCCAAGGCGGCGTTCTCCGAGGATGGCCAGAACCTGCTCGACTTCCTGCGCCGCGGGGTCGGCGACCTCTCGCCGAAATTCGGCTGCGGCCAGGGCGCATGCGGCGCCTGCACGGTGCTGGTGGATGGCGAGCCGCATCTGTCCTGCCTGATGCTGGCCGAAGCGGTGCAGGGCCGGCGCGTCGAGACCGCCGCCGGCCTCGGCCAGGCGCGCCTGCATCCGCTGCAGGAAGCCTTCATGGAACGCTTCGCCGCGCAATGCGGCTACTGCACGCCGGGCATGCCCGCAACCCGCGGCCAAGCCGCGAGGAGGTGATCGAGGCGATCGCCGGCAACCTCTGCCGCTGCACCGGCTACGAGCCGATCATCGCGGCGATCCTCGACGTCGCCGAAGGGAGGATCCGGGCATGAGCGCCACCGACCAGCCGATGATCGACTTCCGCAAGCAGTATTTCGCCGACGAGCGCGACGACAACCTGAATGAGATCGGCAAGCCGACGCGCCGGCAGGACATCACCGGCCATGTGACGGGCCGCTCGCCCTTCTATGACGACCATCTGTTCGAGGGGCTGTTGCATATGCGGTGTGCGCGCTCGCCGCACCATGCGGCGCGCATCCGGCGTATCGACACGGCGGCGGCCGAGCGCATGCCCGGCGTGGTGCGGGTGCTCACGGGCCGCGACGTGCCGCGCAACCTGAACACGCTGCTGTCGCTGCTCGATTTCGGCATCGACGACGAACCGCTGCTGTCGACCGACCGCGTGCGCTACCGCGGCGAGCCGGTGGCGGCGGTGATCGCGACCAGCGAGGCGCGCGCGCGCGACGCCGTCGCCGCGATCCGCGTCGAGTGGGAACCGCTGCCGCATGTCCTCGACGTGGAGGAGGCGGTGAAACCCGGCGCGCCGGTCGTGCTCGACATCTACCCGACCAACAAGTTCGCCTATCACGGCAGGTATGACCACCAGAAGCTGCGCTTCGGCGACGTGGAGGCCGCCTTCCGCCAGGCCGACATGGTGATCGAGGGGCGCTACCAGATGTCGCCGATCGAGCAGGCGCCGATGGAGACCTGCGGCGCCATCGCCGCCCCCGAGCAGAACGGCCGCTACGTCTGCCACACCTCCACCCAGGCGCTGTTCTTCTCGCTCGCCACGGCGGCCAAGACGCTCGAGACACCCTCCAGCCGGCTGCACTTCATCGGCGGCACGGTGGGCGGCGGCTTCGGTGGCAAGGTGGACAGCATCCACGAGCCGCTCGCGGTGCTGGGTGCGATGCTCACCGGCCGGCCCGTGAAGTTCATGTGGGACCGCGAGGAGGAGATGCAGGTCGGCGCGCCGCGCGGCGCCGAACGCTGGTACCTCAAGGACGGGGTGATGCGGGACGGACGCATCGTGGCGCGCAGCTTCACCGGCTACTTCGATTCCGGCGCCTACACGCGGCTGTCCTCCTACGCCATCATCAAGGGCGTGGGCCATCTGCCCGGCCCCTACACCATCCCGAACGTCTCGGCCGACGTGTATTGCGTCTACACCAACCGCACGCCGGCCACGGCCATGCGCGGCTTCGGCATCACCGGCGTGGACTTCGCCATCGAAGCGCATATGGACAAGGTGGCGGAGGCGGTCGGGATGAACCCGATCGAGCTGCGCATCCTCAACGCGTATCGCGACGGAGACATGAAGGCGCATCGGCGCATCGCGAAGAACTGCGCGCTCATCGAATGCTGCCAGGTGGTCGCGGAAAAGGCCGGTGTGAAGCTCAGCCCCGCGATGCTCGCCGCCGCATCGACCCGCGATGGCGGCGGGGAGCGCGCGCGCCTGCCGACCCATACCGCCACCGACGAGAAGGGCCGCGTGCAGGGCTTCCAGGCGAGTAGCTATGCGAAGAAGGGCGCCCGGCCGCCGGCGCCGCCGGGTGCACCAGCGCTGCCGCATGCACCGGCCGCGCGCCCAGCCCAGCCCGGCGCGGCGCAACCGGCGCCGGCCGCGGCGCCGCCCAGCGTGCCGCCGTCCGCGCCGACCGCGCCGCGCGCCGGTGCGATGCGCTTCTCCTCCCTTTCGGGCTTCCGGAGGCGCTGAGAATGGCCCTGCACCGCGGCCGCGGCTTCGCCGCCATCAACTACCCGATCGGCATGAATCTCGGCGGCGACCCAAGCCAGGCGCTGATCCACTCCAATCCCGACGGCAAGTTCACCGTGGCGCTTTCGGCCATCGACCTTGGCCAGGGCATGAAGTCGGTCACGCGGCAGATTGCCGCCGAGACGCTCGGCGTGCCGGTCGAGGATGTCTATGTCGACACCGCCGACAGCGATACCGGCCCGCACGACATGGGCAGCTTCGCCAGCCGCGGCACGCATCGCATGGGCAATGCCGTCATCATGGCGGCCCGCGAGGCGCGGTCCGTGATGCTGGAAGCGGCCGCCGAGGAATTGGAAGTGGATGCGGCGGACCTCGTCACCGACGGTCGCGGCAACATCCATGTACGCGGTGCGCCGGGGCGCTCCATCACCACCATGGCGGCGTCGCAGGCCGCGCAGTTCAAGCAGGGCCGCACCATCGCCGGGCGCGGCATCTTCCTGATCCCGCTGAGCGACGTGGATCCCGACACCGGCGAGATGACGCCCGTCAGCACCTTCGCCCACGCCGCCATGCTGGTGGAGGTGGAGGTGGATGACGAAACCGGCGAGGTCACCGTCACCGACATGAAGTCGGCCTACGAGGTCGGCCGCGCGCTCAACCCGCGCCTGGTGGAACAGCAGCTGCGCGGCGGCGCCTGGATGGGCATGAGCCACGCCGCCTGGGAGACCACCGAGCCCTACTATCCGCAGCGCGACCACGGACCGGTGGATTTCAACACCTACCTCATGCCGGGCCCTGGCGACCTGGCGCCGCATCACATCAGCATCCTGGAACGCCCGGCCGAGGACGGCCCCTATGGCGGCAAGGGGCCCGGGGAGATGTGCGCGAACCCGGTGCTGCCGGCGGTGGTGAACGCCATCTACGACGCCGTCGGCGTGCGTATCGACGAACTCCCGGCCACGCCCGAGAAAGTGCTGCGCGGGTTGCAGGCGCAGGGCGGCGCGCGGCCGAAGAAGCGGCTCTGAGGCATGGTGGTCAGGCGCTCCATCGCCGGCATCGACAGCCCGGAAGCGCTGGCCGAGGCGATGCGCGCCGCGCAGTACATTGCCGATGAGGGGCTTTCCACTGCCGCTTATCTCGGCCTCGCGCTCGGCAAGCCGTTGCTGCTCGAAGGCGCGCCGGGCGTGGGCAAGACCGAGGCGGCGAAGGCGCTCGCCGCCGTGTTGGGGCGCGAGCTGGTGCGCCTGCAGGCCTATGAGGGCCTCGATGCCGCGTCCGCCATGTACGAATGGAATTTTCCGCGCCAGATGCTGGCCATCCGCCAGGCGGGCGACGCCTATGTCAATCTCTACGGCGACGACTTCCTGATCGCGCGCCCGATGCTGCTGGCGCTGCAACGCCCGCGCGAGAGGCTGCTGCTGATCGACGAGATCGACCGCTCCGACCACGAGTTCGAGGCCTTCCTGCTCGAGTTCCTGTCGGATTTCAGCCTGTCGATCCCTGAACGCGGCACCATCCGCGCGACCGAGCCGCCAGTCGTGGTGCTCACCTCGAACCGCACGCGCGAACTGCACGAGGCGCTGCGACGGCGCTGCGTCTATCACTGGATCGGCTACCCCGACCCGCAGCTCGAAGCGCAGATCGTGATGATGCGCGCCTCCACCGTCGCGCGGGACACCGCGCACCGGGTCGTCGCCGCGGTAGGGAAGTTGCGCGCCGAACCCCTCGCCAAGCCGCCCGGCGTCGCGGAGACGGTGGAATGGGCAGAGGCCGCGACCCTGCTCAACGCTCAGGGCGCGCCCTGGCCCACCGCCTTCGCGCGTGCCATCGGCGTGGCGTTGAAAGACCAGGACGACCTCGCCTTCGTGGCGCCCCGGCTCGATCGCATCCTGCAGGGCGCGGCATGATCCCGCGCGCGCTCGACCCCTTCCTCGCCTTCCCGCGCGTGCTGCGAGCCGAGGGCTTTCTCGCCGCACCAGCGCAGGTCGAGAGCTTCCTCGCCGCCGTCGGCCTGCTCGGCCCGCGCTCGATCCAGGATGTGCGCCGCGCGGCGCATGCCGTCTTCGGCCCAGGGCCGGAGCGCCGGCAGGATTTCGATGATCTGTTCGACATGATCTTCCTCGGCCGCGCCGCCCTCGCGCCCGGCGAGGCCACCAGCGAGGACGCGCCGCAGGCCTACGACGCCGGCGAGATGGAGGAACTGCCGCCGCCCGAGGAGGATGACCCCTCCGGCCGCGAGGCCAGCCGGCGCGAGCGGCTGTTCGCCCGCAGCTTCGGCGCGGTGGACGAGGCCGCGCTGCTCGCCGCCTTCGCCCGCGCGCTGCCGGATGCGCTGCCGCGCCGGCGGTCGCGCCGTTTCGAGGCGACGCGCGGCGGTGTCGCGGACCCGCGCCGCGCGCTGCGCGACATGGCGCGGCGCGACGGCGAGATGCTGCGCCTGCCGACCCGCCGCCGCCGCCCGCGCCAGCGCCGCGTGCTGGTGCTGGTCGACGTCTCCGGCAGCATGAAATCCGGCACGGATGCCGCGTTGCGCATCGCGCACAGCATCATCCGCACGGCCGAGCGCGCCGAGGCCTTCACCCTCGGTACGCGCCTCACGCGCGTCACGCGCGCGCTCAGGCGCCGCAGCCGCGACCAGGCGCTGGCGCTCGCCGCCGGGCTGGTGGCCGACTGGGACGGCGGCACGCGCCTGGGCGACGCGCTGTCGGTGTTCCTCTCGGTGCCGCGCTTCGCCGGCTTCGCGCGCGGCGCGCTGGTGATCGTCGTGTCGGACGGGCTGGAACGCGGCGGGCCGGAGGCGCTGGTCGCGGCCATGACGCGCCTGCGCGCACTTGCCTGGCGGATCGTCTGGCTGAACCCGCTCGCGGCCGACCCGGCCTATCGGCCCGAGACCGGCGCGATGCGCGCCATCCTGCCGCTGATCGACCACCTCGATGCCGGCGGCGACCTGGCTGCCATGGCCGCGTCCCTGGTGGGACAGGACGCGCTGCGCCGCGCGGGTGCCTTCCGATGAGGGTGATCGACAGCCACTTCCACATCTGGCGCCAGGCCGACCTGCCCTGGCTGTCCGGACCGATGCAGCCGCGCATCTTCGGACCGTACCAGGCGATCCGTCGCGACTATCCGATGACCGAATACCTTGCCGACCTCGCGGGTGCCGGCGTCGAGAAATCGGTCTATGTCCAGGCCAACTGGCCGGTGGATCGTGCGGTCGAGGAAGCCGCCTGGATCGAGACCGTTGCGCTGGAGACCGGCTGGCCGCATGGCCTGGTCGCCTATGCCGACATGACGGTGGAGGATGCGCGCCCCGCGCTCGACCGGCTCACGCGCTTTCCGCGCCTGCGCGGCATCCGCCAGCAGTTGCATTGGCACGAGAACGCGCTCTATCGCTTCGCGTCGCGCCCGGATCTCTGCGCCGATCCTGCCTTGCGGCGCAATGTCGCGCGGCTGGCCGATTACGGCCTGGCCTTCGACCTGCAGGTCTTCGCCGGGCAGATGGCGGGTGCCGCGGGCCTTGCCGCTGCCTGCCCGCGCGTGACCTTCGTGCTGCAGCATGCCGGCATGCTGGAAGACCTCTCGCCCGCGGGCCGGGACGCCTGGCGCGCCGGCATGACGCTGCTGGCCGCCTGCCCGAACGTGGTCGCCAAGCTGTCGGGATTCGGCACCTTCATCCATCGCAACGACGCCGACCACATCGGCTGGCTGATCGGCGAGACGGTCGGGTTGTTCGGCGCCGGGCGCTGCCTCTGGGGTTCCAACTTCCCGATAGAGAAGCTCTGGACCGGCTATGGCGCGCTGCTCGATGCGCATCGTCGGGGCGCCGGCGGGCTCAGCGCCGCCGATCAGGATGCGATCTTCTGCAACACGGCACGCCGGGTCTACCGGCTGTGAGGGAGTGACGACATGGCCCTGGAAATCAAGCTGCTCGACTATGGCGACATCGAGCTGGAATCGAGCTTCCTCGTGCTTGCCCGCGATTGCGGGCGGGTGCGCCGCGTGCCGGTCTACGGCTTCCTGATCCTGGGCGGGCGCTACCCGGTGGTGGTGGACACCGGCTACCGGGACAACGCGATCATGGAGACGCTGGGCATGCGCGGGCTCCAGTTCCACGAGAACATGATCGAACGGCAGCTCGACCGGCACGGCGTCAAGGT
>LNEW01000011.1 GCA_001464375.1 Rhodospirillales bacterium Ga0074136
CGCGAACGCGCATACCGAGGGCTCGATGAACGTGCATGTCGAGACCGCCGAGGGCCGGGCGACGATCTGCGGCGACGTGATCTACGACTTCAACGACCAGATCATCGAGCCGCTGTACCAGGTGAACGCGCATGAGCCGCAGGTCACCGGCAACCATGCCGGATCGAAGCGCGGCGAGAAGGCGGCGATCAAGAAGCTGCTGGCCACCTCGAAGTTCCTGCTGCCGATCCACGACAAGCCGGCCAAGATCGAGGGCGGTCAGGTGATCGGGCGGCTCGACATGCAGGTGCCCGGCCCGGTGACGCAGACGGTGCCGCGCCGCGACTGGTTCCCGGCCTGAGAGCGCGCTGGCCATGGCCCATACAGCGCTCGACCCCGCCTTCCGTCGCCTGGTCGACGAGCACGCGCCCGTGCACCAGGCGGGCAGCGGCTTCACCTTCACCGAGGGGCCGATCTGGCATCCGACCGAGCATTACCTGCTGTTCTCCGAGCGCCGGCGGCTGGATCGCGCCGGCGTGCGGGAGGTGGCGCGCCCGTCCAACAAGGCCAATGGCCTGACCTACGATGCCGAGCTCAATCTCATCGCCTGCGAGCATGCGACGTCCTCGCTCGTTCGCATCCGCCCCGACGGCGCGCGCGAGGTGCTGGCCTCGCACTACCAGGGGCGCGAGCTGAATTCGCCCAACGATGTCTGCGTCGCCTCGGATGGCGCGATCTACTTCACGGACGCATGCCGCATTACGGTGTGGAGCGGCCGCGGCAACTCGGCTGGCAGGGGGTGTTCCGCATTCGCCCGAATGCCCGGCCGGGCGAGGAGCCGCTTCTCGTTGTCGAGCGCTACACGCACAGCCAGCCGAACGGGCTGTGCTTCTCGCCCGACGAACGGCTGATGTACGTGAACGACACCGAGCAGGCGAACATCCGCGTCTACGAGGTCGCGGCGGATGGCAGCCTGAAGAACGGTCGCATCTTCGCCTCGGGGCTGCGCGACGCGCTGCTGCCGGGCCTGCCGGACGGCATGAAATGCGACGCGGAAGGCAATGTCTGGTGCACCGGGCCGGGCGG
>LNEW01000012.1 GCA_001464375.1 Rhodospirillales bacterium Ga0074136
CATGACGCCAGGCGATGCTGTCCCCGTCATGCGCACCACCCTGTCGATCGCCGCCGCCCTGCTGCTCGCTGCCTGCTCGAGCATGGACACGCATCGCACCGCCTGTTCCGAGCAACTCGGCCTCGCCGCCGCGCTGGCGGTGAAGGACAGCGGCGAGACCGAACCGGACCCGGCGGTCGAGGGCTGCGCGACGCAGCGCCGCGCCGCGGAGGAACGCGCTGTCGGCCAGGGCATCGCGCTGGGCGTCGGCGCGGCGGCGCTGGTGGCGGTGGGCGCGGTGCTCGGCGCGTCGTCGGGTGGCAGCTATCGCCCGCGCACCCACCATCCGCGCGCCTATCGGCGCGGGTGGTGACGGCGCGGCGCCAGGGGCATTCGGGATCGGACTGACCTGGCTGCCGCGCATGCCCTTGGCCTGCGGGCCTTCGTCCCCGCACGCCATGAAACCCATCCCCGACAGGAGCGTTCCTGAGGGGCGGCGTTTGTCCGCTGGAGCCACGCCATGCTCAGGCTCATCGCCCTCGCCTTCATGCCGACCGTCTCCGTCACGTTCGGAATTCTGGTCGTCGCGATCCTCGTGTTTCCCGCAGCGACGAGCGACTTCGGCAGGGGCGCGTCGCTCATCTACGGTGCCGCCGCGCTGAGCGTCGCGCTCTCGATCCCGATCGCCTGGCTGGTCGCACGCCAGATGCTGTCGCGACGCGAGCGCCGCCTTCTGAAGGCTGGTGCCGGCATCGATCATGCCCTGCCGCACTAGCACGCGACGGGATGGGGACGCCGCCGGCAGCCCGCCGTCACCATTCCCCCCAAGCACAGCAGGTGAGCGTCCCAATGCCCGGCGTCTACGTGAACCGTATCGCGACCGCCGTACCGCCGCACCAGGTCCACGAGGCATTCAGCATTTTCGCGGCAGGCCAGACCGCGAACGAGAAGGACCGCCGCGCCTTCGCCCGGATGACCGACCGCTGCCACATTGAGCGCCGCCACTCCGTCCTGGCGCCGAGCGAACCCCTGGGAAGCGGCACCAGCTGCGGCTTCTACGAGCGCGGCCGGGCGTTCCCCACGACGCGCGCGCGGATGGCCCGCTACGAGTCCGCAGCGCCCGCGCTGGCCGAGGCGGCGCTGGAGCGGCTGGGCCTGGCGCAGGAAGGGCCCCGCATCACGCACCTCATCTTCGCGACGTGCACGGGCTTCACGGCTCCCGGGCTCGACAACTGGGCGATCAACCGCTTCGGCATCCCCGGCCATGTCGAACGCACCGTCGTCGGGTTCATGGGCTGCCAGGCCGCGATCAATGCGTTGAAGCTTGCCTGGCATGTCGTCCGCAGCGATCCGGCGGCGCGGGTCTGCGTCATATGCCTCGAACTGTGCACGCTGCACCTGCAGGGCGCCACGGCGCTGGATCAACTGTTGTCCTTCCTGATCTTTGCCGATGGCTGCGCGACGGCGCTGGTCAGCGCCGACCCGGTCGGACTCAGGATCGACGGATTCCGGGCGGGCCTGGTGCCCCAGGCTGCCGACATGATCACCTGGCGGATCGGCGACAACGGCTTCGACATGACGCTGTCCGGCATGGTGCCCTTCACCCTGGCGCATGCGCTGCCCGAGTGGCGCGATGCCATCCTCGACGGCGCCGATACGGCGGAGATCGACCTTTGGGCGGTGCATCCGGGGGGGCGCAGCATCCTCGATGCCGTGGCCCACGGTCTCGACCTGCCGGAAGCGGCCCTGGCCACCAGCCGGGCCGTGCTGCGGAACAATGGCAACATGTCCTCGGCCACCGTCATGTTCGTGCTCGAGGAGATGCTCGCCACCCGCGTGCCCGGGCAGCGCGGCTGCGCCATGGCCTTCGGCCCTGGCCTGTCCGCCGAGACCATGCGCTTCCGGATGGTGTAGCGATGTCGCTTCGCCAGCGTTCGACCGCCGACGAAATCATGGACGATGCGGATCACACCGAGGAGGCTTTTCGCACCGCCCTGAGGAACCTGGAATGGCTGAGCAGGATGACGCTTGGCTACAGGCCGACGATCCGTTTTCTGGACCAGGTCGTGCAGGACTGCGGCGCAACCCGGCTGCGCATCCTCGATGTCGGCGCGGGCGGCGGCGACATGCTCCGCATGATCGCGGCATGGGGCGCCAGGCGCGGCATCGCGCTGGAGCTCACGGGGCTCGACATCTCGCCCTGGGCGC
>LNEW01000013.1 GCA_001464375.1 Rhodospirillales bacterium Ga0074136
ACGCCGGTGTTCACCACGCCGAAGCCGGTGATGGTGTCGCTGCCGATGCCGTCGCCATTCGCGCGCTCGGTCGCCAGGTTCACCGTCACGGCCTGGGTGGAGCCGGTGTAGTCGAGCGTGTTGGTGCCACCGCCGCCGACCAGGCTGTCATTGCCCAGGGAGCCGACGACCGTGTCGTTGCCGTCGCCGGCATTGACGGTCTCGGCACCCGCGCCGCCGACCACGCTGTCGGCGCCATTGCCGGTGTTGACCACGCCGAAGCCGGTGATGGTGTCGCTGCCAATGCCGGTGCCGTTGGCGCGCTCGGTGGCGAGGTTCACGGTCACCGCCGAGGTCGAGCCGGTGTAGTCCAGCGTGTTGGTGCCGCCGCCGCCGACCAGGCTGTCATTGCCCAGCGAGCCGATCACGCTGTCGTTGTCGTTGCCGCCGTCGATGGTCTCGTTGCCCACGCCACCGGCCAGCGTGTCGTTGCCTGCGCCGCCGCCGATGAAATCGGAGCCGCCGCCGCCGGAGACGCTGTCATTGCCGTCGCCGCCGACCAGGCTGTTGGCGCCCGACCCACCGACGATGACGTCGGCGTTGCTGCTGCCGAGGATGTTCTCGACCCCGGCCAGCGAATCCACCCCCGCCGCCCCGGTCGACCCGCCATTGCCGGCGCTGTCGATGTTCACCGTCACGGGGCCGGTGGCGCCCGCATAGGACGCCCAGTCGCTGCCTGTCCCGCCGACCAGCGTATCGTCGCCGCCACCGCCGGTCAGGGTGTCGTTGCCGCCGGCGCCGTCGAACAGGTTGCCCGTGGTGCCGCCGGTGCTCGTGATGCTGTCCGCCCCGCCGCCGCCCAGCACGTTCTCGATGCTGGTCATGCTGTCGGTGCCGACATCGGCGCCGGTTCCGGTGCCGTTGTTGCTCGCATCGAGCGTGACGGTCACGCCCGCGGTCGCGCCGGTATAGTCGGCGGTGTCGGTGTCCGCGCCGCCCAGCAGGCTGTCATTGCCGCCGCCGCCGTTCAGCGTGTCGTTGCCGGCGCCGCCGTTCAGCGTGTCGGCGGCACTGCCCGCGCCGCCCTGCAGGTTGTTGGCGCCGGAGGTGCCGAGGATGGTGTCCGCGCCCGAGCCGCCGATCGCGTTCTCGAAGCCCGAGACCACGTCGGTGCCCGCGCCGCCGGTGCCCGTGCCAGTCGCGAGGTTGACCGTGACGGCGCCGGTGATGCCCGTGTAGTCGATCAGGTCGGTGTCGGCGCCGCCCAGGATGCTGTCGTTGCCGAGCGAGGCGAGGACGGTGTCGTTGCCGGTGCCGCCATCGATCGTCTCGTTGCTCGCGCCCGCCGTGATGCTGTCGTTGCCGGCACCGCCGGACAGCGAGTCGATGCCACCGTTGCCGACGATCACGTCGTCATCGGCCCCGCCGTCGAGCGTGTCGGCATCGCCGGCGCCGGTTTCCGAGGATCCGAGCAGCGTGTCGTTGCCGTCGCCGCCGATCGCGATGTCGCCCAGGATGGTCTGGATGCTGTCGTTGCCGCCGCCGCCGACCAGCACGTTGTCCGCGTTGTTGAAGCCGACCAGCGTGTCGTTGAAGTTGGACCCGACCACGGCCTCGAAACCGGACAGCACGTCGCCAGCGGCATCGCCGCCGGAGCCGCCCGGCGAGCCGAGGTTGATCGCGACCGCGGCAGTCGACGTGGCGTAGGAGATGGTGTCGAAGCCGCCGCCGCCCAGCAGGCTGTCGGCGCCGAGGCCGCCATTGATGAAGTCGTTGCCGTCGCCGCCGCTGATCGTGTCGTTGCCGAGGTCGCCGATCAGCGTGTCGTTGCCGCCATTGCCCAAGATGCTGTCATTGTCGGCACCGCCGAGGATGCTGTCGGCACCGCCCGCACCGATAATGGTGTCGTTGCCGGCACCGCCATCGATGGTGTCGGCGTTCGTGCCTTCGCCCGCGGTGTTGTTGCCGAGGATGCTGTCGGCGCCTGTGCCGCCCAGCAGCCAGTCGAAGCCAACGCCGCCGAGCAGCGTGTCGTTGTCTGCACCGCCATCGAGGGTGTCGTTGCCATCCTCGCCGATCAGCGAGTCGTTGCCGGCGCCGCCAATGACGGAGTCGTTGCCGTCCGTGCCGTCATTGCCCTGAATGTTGCCATCGCCGTTCAGCACGTCGTTGCCGTCTAGGCCGACCAGCGTGTCGTTGCCGCCGCCGGCGTTAACTGCATCGACGCCGGCGGTGCCGGTGAAACTGTCGTTGCCAGTCGTGCCGGCGGAGCCAGGGGTCCAGGTACCAGACATTGCAGACGTCTCCTTAGAATGGCGTCACGCCGGGCAGCGCCGGGCGGAATCGATTGGAAAACGGACCGCGCGGCCGGGCGCGCGAGGGCGCCTGGCCGTGGGAACCGTTCGGATGGAATC
>LNEW01000014.1 GCA_001464375.1 Rhodospirillales bacterium Ga0074136
TGCGATGCGTGTCCATGCTCGAGCAGGCAGCGAGCAGCAGGGCGGCGGCGATCGACAGGGTGGTGCGCATGACGGGGACAGCATCGCCTGGCGTCATGGTGGGATGAAGGCGACGCCGGGGCGGGACCGCGGCGCACTGCCTCCTTGCCTGAACGGCATCGAGGACGAGATGCCCTATCTGCTCTCGCGACGCCGGCGCGGCCATGAGCGAGGAAGCCGTCGCCGACGCGGTGGACACGCCGCGCTACCCTACCAACCCTTCCGCACCATGAGCCACGTCGCGACAATGAGCGGCACGGTGGCGACCAGGCCGCATGCGATCCACAACCGACCGAGCCGCCAATACGCGTCCGGGATTGCCCCGCTTGCGCTGAAGCCCCGCGCCATGCGGGCCTGTTTGATCTGGATTGGCACCAGGACGAAAAGCCAGATCGCCCCGGACAGCCCGAACATCACCTCGGACCAGACGATCCAGTCGTCGCGCAGCACATCCAGGCCCGCGACCCAGGCGGCGCCATACCCGCCGATCATCAGCAACAGAATGCCCCACAGGGTGAAGAACCAGTCTGTGGTCGTCACGAGCCGCTGCGCGAAGCCGATGATCTTCGGATCCCGTGTTCCGTCGGCGTAGAGCTTCCAGATCGACGAGACCGTGATGTTCCCCAGCAGGAGCACGACGCCAAGCACGTGCACGAACCGATGGATGTCGTAGATGGTCGCCTCCCGCCTGCGCCTCGCCCGAGGCGTGGCCGTTCTTGTAGCCAGGTTTCGCGCACCGTGCTGAATCGACGTGCGCGAAGAACGGCTCGCGCCCAGGGCGGATCAGGCGGCGGCCGCCCCTGGAGACTGCGCCTTCGCGGCGGTGGACGCGGCATCAAGGCAGGCGGCAACCGCATCGTGCAGAGAGCCGACGTAGCCATCGGCACCGATCGCGGACTGCACCTGCGCATCGCTCAGCGCGGCGTCTTCGGCGCGCCAGAGCCCGACGAGGACCGGCGTGCCCGACGGCAGCCGCTGCCGCAGCCGGCGCAGCAGGTAGCGCAGATGCGCCGGGCTGCCACTGATCTCCAGATAGGAGATGCAGACCATCGTCACCCCAGTCACATCGAGCTGCATGATCGCGTCGCGCGACGCCACGGCGTCAGGCAGCGGCTCGGCACCCAGCCCTGCCCGGCGGAGCAGTTGCGCAAGCATGGCCGCCGCGGCCTCGTCGAGCGGACCGCGGCCGGCGATGCAAAGCACCGCGCGCGGCGCCTGCCAGGCCTCGGGGAGGCTTTCCGGCCCGCTTGGTGGGGGGGCTGGTGCCGCGGTGTCCGGCGCGGCCCGCTCGGATATTGCGGCGGCATCCGTCGTGGGTTTGGGTGGCACATCGGTATGACCGGCAAGGTCGGCGATGACGGTCCGCGCGGTGCCCAGGATGGCGTCCACCTGGTGTGGCGGCAGGATGCCCCGCGCGGCGTCGCCGGTAGCGAGTTGAAGCCCCCTCAGCAACACGTCGTCGTAGTAGACCATGAGCGTGCGGTCCTTGAGCAGCAGCTCGGCCTGGTCCACCGCCTCGTCCGAATCGCCGGCGACCATGCGCTGGTAGAAACTCTCGGCCGGTGTCAGCGCCGGCTGGTCGCCGAGCAGCACATCGAGGAACTGCAACCGTTCGACATGGCGCCCGAGCACCACGAGGCAGAGCGTGAGCGGCATGGACAGGATCAGCCCGATCGGCCCCCAGATCCAGCTCCAGAAGATGGCCGCGACGATCACCGATACCGGCGAAAGCCCGGTGCTCTGCCCGAAGGCGACGGGCTCCACGACCTGGCCCATGATGCCCTCGCCGGCGAGGAAGAAGGCCGCTGTCATGACCGCCATGGTCCAGCCTGGCTCGGTCGCGGCAGCCAGCAGGATGGGTGGCGCGGCTGCAATCAGGCTGCCGATGTAGGGTACGAACCGCATCAACCCCGCGAGGATGCCCCACAGCAGGGCGCCCGGCACGCCGATGGAGGCGAGCACCGCCCACGTCACCGCACCGTAGGCGGTGTTCATCGCGAACTGGGTGAGGAAGTAGCGGCTGAGCCGACGGGCCGCTTCGTCGAGCGCGGCCGTGGTGCGGTGCAGGTCGGTTGCGCCGGCGAGGCGGATCAGCCGGTCACGCAGGTCCCCGCGCTGCAGCAGGATGAAGATCGCGACGACGAAGACGATGCCCGCGGTGGTGAGGGGGTACACCACCGGGGTCAGGACCCGCTGCAGGAGCACGCTCGGCGTGGGGTCTGGCTCGCGGACCTCGACCAGGACCGGGCGGGGCTCCCGCGCGGGCGCGGCTGAGTCCGTGGTGCGCTCCGGTGCGGCGCCGCCGCCGATCCCATCCAGTCCGCGGCCGGCATTCTCCAGCAGGACCGTCAGCCGCCCCAGAGTCACCTCCCGCAACGCGTCGATCTTGAGCTCGACCGCCGCCGCGTAGCGCGGTGCCTCGGCCGCCAACCCCGCAAGCTGCGTCCCGATCAGCGCCCCCACGAGAACCACCGTGCCCAGCGCGAGCAGTGCGGCGAGCAGCACCGACAGGATCCGCCCGAGCCACAGGCGCCGCAGCATCTCCGCGACCGGCGCCAACACGAACGAGAGCAGCACCGCAAGGGTGATGGGGACCAGCACCTCCTGTCCCACATAAAGCGTGGCGACGATGGCGATGCTCACCACCACCGCGAGCAAGCCGCGCAGACCGGGCACCTCGGCCGCGGGGACCTGCTGCGGCGGGCGTGCGGCCGCACGGGCGGCGGGCGGGCTCTGCGATGTGGCGGTTGCGTGGTCAGCCATGACGGGTGCGTTCCGGATCCGGGCCCTCGGGGGTGGCAGTGGGCATCGTCGCGACAATCGAAGGCCAGGACGGCAACGCAGGGGCCGCGACGGCGTTGCCCTGTCGATCGCCAGGAAACCGGTTCGAGGCGGCACAGGAGAAGCAACGATGCCGGAAAGCGGGCTGCAGATCGCCCTGGTGTCCCATGACGCCAGGAAGCCGGCACTCGTTGCGTGGGTCTGCGCCTGGCAGGCGGCGCCGTCGCGCCACGCGCTGTGCGGCACCGGCACGACGGCGATTGAGGTGATGCAGGCCGGCCCGGGGCTGCAGGTGGAGGAACTGCTCAGTGGCCCGCAGGGGGGTGACCAGCAGGTGGGTGCGCGGATCGCGACGCGGCACCTCGACGCGCCGGTGTTCTTCGTGGACCCGGGATCGCCGCACCCGCACGAGAACGACGTGCAGGCGCTGATCCGCATCTCTGTCCTCGCCGACATCCCCCTCGCCCTCAACCGCGCCTCGGCCGATCATCTCGCGGAGGCGATGTCCCTGCTGCGCGGGCCGGGTTAGGCCGGGGATGGCCGAGGCCGACGATCGGGCGGAACAGGACTGGCGGGCCGAGGCTGCGCGGGCCGACGAGTCGCCGCTCGGGCTGGCCCGCGCGCGGGCGGCGCAGCCGGGCCGCGGGCGTGACGCCCTGACACCAGGCGACATTCCCGCGCGGGGCTGGCGCGACATCCTGTGGCGCGTGTTCTGGGCGATCCCCGAGGACCGTGTGCTCTCGACGGCGGGCGGCGTCGCCTTCTTCACGTTGCTGTCGGTGTTTCCCGCCATTGCGACAATGGTCTCGCTGTACGGATTGTTCGCGGATGCGGCGAGCATCCGTGGCCATCTCGCGCTGCTGCACGGCGTGGTACCGGACGGCGTGCTGGCCTTGCTGGGCGACGAGTTGTCGCGCGTGGCGATGCAGCGGGGCCAGCGGCTGGGGCTTGCCTTCGTCATCGGCCTGGCCATCGCGCTGTGGAGCGCGAATTCGGGCGTCGCGGCGCTCTTTGACGCGCTCAACGTCGTCTACAAGGAGCGCGAGAAACGCAGCCTGACTCGCTTCTACGCGACCACCTTCCTGTTCACCATCGGCGGGGTGCTGTTCCTGCTGACCTGCCTGGCGGTCGTGGTCGTCCTGCCGGTGGCGCTCGGGCTTCTTGGGGCAGCGACCCAGACGGAACGCATCCTGGGCATCCTGCGCTGGCCGGTGCTGCTGCTGGCGGTGATACTCGCCCTGGCGCTGCTGTATCGGTTCGGGCCCAGCCGGCGCGTTGCGCAGTGGCGCTGGGTGAGCTGGGGCAGCGTCGCGGCGGCCGCCCTGTGGATCGGCGCCTCGATGCTGTTCTCGTGGTACGTGGCGAGCTTCGACAGCTACAACCGGATCTACGGATCGCTCGGGACGGTTATCGGCTTCATCACCTGGATCTGGCTGTCGGCGGTCGTCGTCCTGATCGGTGCGGAACTGAACGCCGAGACGGAACACCAGACGGCGCGCGATACGACGGAGGGTCGGCCCAGGCCGCTCGGGGCGCGGGGCGCCGTGGTGGCGGATACGGTGGGCGAGGCGAAGAATTGAGCCTCCGCGGCGGCGGCGTGCCAGCGCGGAAGCCAGGCTGAACCGCCCCGCGCAGCGCGGCGCCTCCGGCGAAGCGCGGCCCGCCCGGTCCCAGTAGCCGTCCGGCATGGTGCTCATCCAGCGCATCGAATACCGCGCTTCCGCCGGGTTCGAACCGTCGACGAGACTGGGGCGCGGTCACGGCCGGGTGCCCGAGCACAGCAGAAGCTCGTTCGGCCCCTGCCACCCGCAAGCTGTCCTGAACTGCATGAGTTCGGCTGCCATCTCGTCCCAGGCGCGCCGCTGGACATCGACCGAGAGCGGGCGCAGCAGGCTCATGATCGGCGACCCCGCGCTGCGCACGAAGTCGAGGTACTCCGTGCAGCCTGGCACGCGCAGAGGCGCAGCGAGTGCCTGCACCGTCACGTCGCCGAAGCCGGCCTCGGCGAGCAGGTCCGCCATCAGCCCCGGCCTGCCGAGACTCAGCAGCGATCCGGGTGGCGGAGGCTGGTCCACAGGCAGGCCCGCATGCCGGCGCGCGATCCGGGTCGTGATGGCGATGCAGGGATTCGCCTCGGGGTGGGAGAACACAAGTGCGGCAAAGCGCCCCCCAGGCGCGAGCGCGCCGAGCATGCCACGAAGCGCGACCAGCGGCCGCTGGCAGAACATGAGGCCAAGACGGCAGATCGCGGCGTCGAAGCCGGCGCTATCCAACTCCAGCGCCTCCGCGTCGGCGATCCGTGCCTCTGCCCAGTGAAGCTTGGCACGGCGCAGGTTGGCTTCGGCGAGCGCAACCATGGCGGGCGCGACGTCGGTGGCCAGCACCGCGCCCGCAGGCCCGACGCGCCGGGCGGTGTCGATGGTCTGGTCGCCCGCGCCGGCGGCGACATCCAGCACGCGCATCCCAGGCCCGATCCGCGCCGCGTCGAGCATCGCCTCGGTCGCCTCCGCCAGCCAGGCACGGATCAGGGCCGTGTTGCGGTCCCAGCCGGTGGCAGCCTGGTCCCACGCTTTGGCGCCATCCTGTACGGGGGAGGCCATCAGTCGGCGCGGATGCCGCTGGCGGAGAGGAAGGCTTGCCAGGCCGGCCTCTCTTGCGCGATCCGCTCGCTCATCGCCGCGGGCGTCCCGGCGACCGCCGTCATCGCCATCGTGGCGAAGGCAGCGCGCAGTGCCGGCTCGGCCGCAGCCCACTGAATTGCTCCCGCCGCGCTCTCCGCCAGCGTGGCCGACGCGCCGCCCGGCAGAAAGAAGCCGAACCACTCGCCCATGATCAGGCCGGAGAAGCCTTGCTCGGCCACGCTCGGCACATCCGGCAGGAAAGGGCTCCGCTGCGGGCCCGAGGTCGCCAGCACGCGCAGGCGGCCGGCGGCGTGGTGCTCCCGCAGAAGCCCCTCAGGCAAGGCCAGCACGGCGATCCGCCCGGCCAGCAGGTCCGCCACCGCCGGCGGGCCACCGGGATAGGGCACGTGGGTTGCCTCCACGCCGGCCTCGGCGAACAGCTTGGCCGGCAGCAAATGCGGCAGGCTCCCGACACCCGGCGAGCCGAAGTTGGCGGCCGTGGGATTGGCGCGCGCCCAGTCGCGCAGGCCGGTCAGGTCGCGCACTGTCACCGGGACCGCCGGTCCGACCGCCAGGCCGAGGGTCGCCTCGGCGGCGACCGACACAGGCCGGAGATCGGCGTCAGGGTCGTAGCCGAGTTCGCGGAAAAGAAAGGGGTAGATGCTGGCGACCGCGCCCGCCCCGAGCAGCAAGGTCGAGCCATCGGCCGGCGCCTGCCTCAGCGCGCCGACGGCGACCCTGCCCGCTGCGCCGGCGCGGTTGTCGACCACGACTGGCCGGCCGAGCCGGGCCGTAAGCTGCTCTGCGTAACGGCGCGCTATGACGTCCGGGATGCTGCCCGGCGAGGCGCCTGAGAGGATTCTGAGCGGCGCGCCCTGGGCCACGCCGCTGCGTGGCGGTCCGATCAGCGCCAGCGTGGCCGCGCAGGCACCGCGCATCACGTCGCGCCGTGACGGCCGTTCGATCGACATCCCGCATCTCCTTCCCGACCGACGGCATGGTGGCCGCCAACGTCACCACGCTGCGAGCACCAGTCTTAGCGATGGGGTAGCGATTGGTGCCCATGACGTCAGAAAGCCGCCGCCTGGGCGATTCCGCTGGCGGCCCCGGCCAGGGTAGACGCGGCCGCGGCGGCCAGCAGCACCGCGGTGCCGAGGCGGAACTGCCTCTGCCGCGTGGCCACCGCGCGCTGCACAGCCGGGCGTCCAAGGAGAAGCGCCCAGCCCAGGCAGACGCCGAGGGACAGCGCCGCGGCCCCCGCGGCAACCGCCCAGCCGGCGCCCAATCCGCCGCCGGCGAGCGGGCCGGAGTAGGCAGCCGCGAAATAGGCGATCGTCACGGGATTGAGGGCGGCTGTGCGGAAGCTCGTCAGGAAGCCGGCGCGGAGGCCGCCTTGGCCCAGTCCAGGCCTGGGTCGTGCGATCCTGAGCGCCGCAAGCAGCAGCAGGACACCACTCGCCAGGGCGAAGACATCGAGCGCGCGGCCGGAGCGCGGCAAGCCCCCGGAGGCCAGTTGCGCCATGCCGGCGATCAAGCCGACCGCGAGCGCATTCGCCGCGCAGCGCGGCAGCGCCGCCCGGATGCCATGCCGCGCGGCCGCGTCCGCCACCAGCAGCACGTTCGGCCCCGGCGTCATCGCGACCAGCGCGTAGCCTGCCAGGACCTGCCCCGCCATGCCTGCCCAGATGTCCATGACCGATCTCCCTCCCGGACGGGCGAGAGGACCCGCCGGAGCGCGGGCAGAGGGATGGCAGGGGCGGTCTTAGGGACCGGGTAGCGGTTCGCGCAGTCGCGCCGCGGCTTCGCCGAGGCCGGCCCGGGCGAGCCGGTCGGCTGCCTCGCCGAGCCCGCGCTGGACGCGCCGATGCAGCACCGCCCGACGCTCCATGACGATCGGCAAGGGTTCGTCCGGCAGCCGGTAGAGCGCCCGAATCACCGAGGCGTGCGAGGCGATCTCCCCGGCCGGGCAGGCCTCAAGGCGCATGAGCATCGCCTCCAGCGCGCCGACATCGGTCCAGCAGCGCTGCGGGTTGAGCTGCAGTGCCCCCTGGCGCAGCAGGACGCGGTCGTCGCCGCCGAGCATCTTCCGGAGCCGGTGCAGCGCATTGTCCAGCGCGTTGCGCGCCGCGTCGCCATCCGAATCCGGCCAGAGCGCATCCGCCACCCGTTCCTGCGCCACGGCGGCAGAGCCATGCGCCGCAAGAAGTCTGAGCAGCTCGAGCAGTCGCCGGCTTTCCTTGCGGGAGGCGGGCAGCGGCGCGTCGGTGCGTTCGATCTCGAAGGGGCCGAGGGCGCGGATGCGCAGCGCCCAGGGCCAGGCCGCGCCGGCCTCGGGCGGCGCCTTCAGGTCGTTGCGCAGCACCACCTCGCGCGCCACCTCGGGCTCGACGCCGTGTTCCAGTGCCAGCGCCGCGAGACGGGCCATCATGTCGGCGCAGCAGAACAGCATCGGGCCGTGCCTGAACCCGCACTCGCGCGCGACGCGCCAGGCGGGGCGAAGATGATCGAGTGCGTCCGGCACGTCGCCCCGCCGCAGCGCCGCATAGGCCGCGACGCAGCCGGCCACCCAATGGTGCCAGCGGCAGATCGCGTGGAAGGGATGGGCGAACACCTCGGCGAGCAGGTCGCGCGCCTCGTCATGCGCGTCGGCATGCGCCGCGGCGAGTGCATTGGCGATGAGAGCAATGTGCTCGCGCATCCGGAAACCGCTGCCGCGTGCGCTGGCCACGGCGGCGCGCATCAGCCGCAACGCGGTAGGCCGGTCATCCTCCAGCAGGGCCAGCATGCCGCGGTGGTGCTCGAACGCGGTGCGGTCCGGCGCGTTGTCTGGGCTCAGCGCCACCGCGGCGAACTCCTGATGCCGCCGCGCCCGGGCGGCGTCCACGGCGCCGAGGGCGGCGATGACCGCCATGTTCTCCGCGGACACGCGCTGCGTCGAAAGCGACGGCTCGGCCGCGACCAGCGCGCGCGCTGCCTCCGCCTCTGCCAGCGCCTCGGCGTTGCGGCCGAGCAGCGCCTTGACCCAGACGCTCACGCCGAGCCAGCGCATCGTCGTCACCGGCGCGGCGCGGCCCTGCGCGGCAAGCGCGTCGATGCGCCGCAACACCCGGTCCAACCGGTCCACGTGGCCGCGCCATAGAAGGTGGAAGGCCAGCGAGCCGACCAGCAGGCGCTGGCCGAGCGCCGCCTCCAGGTGGAGCAGGCGTTCCGCACGGTCGGCGAGCGGTTCGGCCAGCGCGTGCCACGGTGCGTGGTAGACGACGGCGGCGAGCAGCCCCGGCACCAGGCGCATCTCCGCCGCGTCGTCACCCGGTAGCGCGGCGCGATCGGCGTGGCGCGTCAGCACCGCGATCCAGCGGTCGAGCTCGGGAAGTCGCCCGAGCGAGACAAGCGCATTCGCGGCGCCGGCGGCCGCGGCCAACGCCGCCTCGCCGTCACCCGCTGCCTCCGCGCTCTCGTGCGCGAGGACAAGGCGAGGCAGGGCAGCGGCGGGATCCCGGTCGAGCAGGCAGAGGCCGTGCCAGTAGGCCAGCCGGTCGCGCGATTCCGATGGCAGTGCCTCGAGCAGCCGGAGGAGCGCGC
>LNEW01000015.1 GCA_001464375.1 Rhodospirillales bacterium Ga0074136
CACGACATCGACTTCCTGCCGATGGTCGAGGTCCCGAACGGCACCTATGGCCGCATCCAGGCGGCCGACGGCGCGCCCATGCCGTCCGACCAGGTGATGGCCGATGGCTGGTCCGAATCCGAAGCCGCGCGGATGCTCGACGCCACCCATTTCCTTGGCGAGGAGCGTCCTGGCGCCGGTCCGCGCGGCCAGCGCGGCGCACAGACCACCATCCTCAAGCCAGGCCGCTACCCGCTGAACCTGTATCTGTTCCGCGTCGAGGTGCGGCTGGCCGACCGCACCGTGACCTACGACCTGAACGGCCTACGCCTGGTGCGCCACGACCGCGCGCAGACCGAGATCACCTCGGTCATCGAGGTGCCGGCCGGCCATGTCGGCGTGGTGAAGTCCAACGTCACGGAACGCGGCCGCGACTGCCGCGAGGAACGCGCCCCGGCCCAGGCCGAGGCGCTGACCGTGGCGCTGGTGCCGAACGGCTGCCGCGGCGTCTGGCGCAACCCGCTGTTCCCCGGCGCCTACTACATGAACCGCGACGCCTATGCGGTCACGCTGGTCGATGTCCGGCTGCAGACCTGGGAATACCGCGGCGGCTATGACGAGCGGCGCATCAACCTCACGGTCGACCAGCGCGGTGAGATCCAGCAGACCGGCACCACGCAGAACGTCCCGGTCCCGCGCGAGGCCGCCGACCGCGCCGTGATGGTGCGCGTCGAAGGCTGGGACGTGCCGCAGGAGCTGCGCGTGCTGGTGCAGGTTACGCCCACCAACGCGCCCTTCGTCGTGGCGTCCGTCGGTGGCCTTGGCGAGATCGAGGACCGCGTGGTCACACCCATGATCCGGTCCGTCGTGCGCAACGTCGTGGGCTCGGAGATCGTGGTGGCCGGCCAGCGTCGCGCGACCCGCGTGCTCGACCTGGTGGACCAGCGCGACGCCATCGAGACCACGATCGAGCGCCTGGTGCGCGAGGAAGCGCTGAAGGCCGGCCTGGAGGTGAACCAGCTGCGCTTCGGCGAGAGCGTCATCCCGCCCGAATTGCTGGTGGCGCGCCGTCGCGAGCAATTGGCCCAGCAGCTGCGCCAAGCCTACCAGCAGGAAACCATCGCGCAGGAGGAGCGCGTCAAGACCGAGCAGGCGCGCGCCACCGCCGACCAGCAGCGCGAGCTGGTGCGGGCGCAGATCGCCGTGCAGGTCTCCGAACGCACCATGGCGGAACGGCAGAACCTGGGCGAGGCGGAGCGGCGCTACCTGGAGGCGCTGGCGCGCGGGCAGGAGGCGCAGGCGAATGTGCTGGGGCCATCGAACGCGCTGTTGCTGCAGGCGCTGCAGCAGATCCTGGCCACACTTCGCGAGAAGCCGGAACTGATCGCCCTCGCGCCGCGGCTGGTGCCGCAGACGCTGGTGACCGGCGGCGGCACCGGGCTCGAGGGCATCGCGGCCATGCTGCGCGGGCCGCAGCCGGCCGAGATCCCGACCACGCGCCCGCCGCCGCTGCGCTGAGGCGCGCTACCGCACCAAGGGGCAACCGCCTTCCGCCAGCGGGCGGAAGGCCTCGGCGCCCGGGATGGTCTGCATCACATCGAGCAGATCCCATTCCCCGCGTGCCTGCGAAGGCTGCTTCGCCTTCATCAGGTACATGTCGCGGATGACGCGGCCATCGATGCGCAGGCTGCCATTGCTGGTCATGAAGTCGTTGATCGGCGTCTCGCGCATCTTCGCCATCACCGGCGCTGCGGCATCGGTGCCGGCCGCCTGAATGGCCTTCAGGTAGTGCGTGACGGCGCCCCACATGCTGGCCTGGAACATGGTGGGCGGGCGGCCATGGATGCGCGCGAAGCGCGCGGAATAGGCGCGCGTGGCATCGGTCTGGTCCCAGTAATACGCCTCGGTGAAGACCATGCCCTGCGCGGTTTCCAGGCCGATCGCCTTCACGTTCGTCAGCAGGCACAGCAGCGCCGCCGGCTGGATGCCGCGCCGCGACAGGCCGAATTCGCCCATCTGCTTCACGATGTTGATGAAGTCGGTGCCCGCCGCGGCGATGCCGACCACGTTGGCGCCGGACCCGGCGGCGCGCACCAGGTGCGATGAATAGTCGGTCTCGCCCAGCGGTGCGCGCGAGCTGCCCACGATCTGGCCGCCCAGCCCGCGGATCGCCGCGGTGGCATTGGCTTCCAGCGAATGGCCGAAGGCGTAGTCCGAGGTGATGAAGTACCAGCGCCGCCCGCCGCCGGCCATGACGGCGCCGACCGTGCCACGCGACAACGCGTAGTTGTCGTAGGTCCAGTGCACGCCGAAGGGCGAGCAGCCCGGCCCGGTCAGGTCGGTGGTGCCCGCGGCGATGACCACGTCGATCTTCTGCTTCTCCCGCGCCAGGTTCTGTACCGCCAGCGCCACCGCGGAATTGCCCAGGCCGAAGATCGCGTCCACGCGTTCCTGGTCGTACCAGCGCCGCGCGATCGCGAGACCGACATCGGCGCGGTTCTGCAGATCACCGAACACCAGTTCGATCGGCATGCCGTTTACGCGCCCGCCGAAATCCTCGATGGCGAGGCGCGCCGAGACGACATCGCCCATGCCCTGCTGGTCGGCAAACACGCCCGACATGTCATCGAGCACGCCGATCTTCACGACGCCATCCGAGATGCCGGACTGCGCGCGGCCCTCGGTCGGGCGGATGGCGGTGAGCGGCAGCGCGGCGGCGGCGCCCAGCAGGTGCCTGCGGTTCATGATGCTTCCTCCGGTTCGTGGTTCTTGCGCGCCATCATGCCACGCGCAGCGGTCCCGACCAGGGGGTTATCCGACAGCAAAGCCCGCGGCGCGGAAGCGCGCCTGGCCATCGGCGCCTGTCAGCCAGTCGAGAAACGCCGCCGCGCCGGCGCAGTCTGCCACGCGCGTCGTGACCGCGCCAAGAACGGGGCGTGACCGGCTGCGCATTGTCGGGCAGGGGGCCGGCCAGGATCGCGCCGCGCGCAGGTCGGCTTTGCTCGAGATGTCGGGCCGCGGCGCACCCTCGCGCACCGCGACGCCGATGAGCATGCGGCCGAGTTCGCGGATGGTCGTGCGATCAAGCAGCGCAACGGCGCCCAGGCGCCCGACCTGGTCGGCGCCGTTGAGCATCAGGCCGGCTGCCGCGCCATCGCGCAGGCGGCGGGCTGCCACGCCGGCATCGGCGGTGGTCAGCACGCCCTGCCGGCCGCTGCGCGCGCCGACGCCGCGACCGCGCCGGCGCCAAGCGCGCGCAACGGTAGCGCGCCCTGGGCGCGTGCAATGGTCGGTGCGGCGATCGCGGCGAGCCGCATGCGACCGCGCATCGGGACGCCCTTCGGTTGATGCCTTCGCGTCAGCCCGCGCCGTGGCCGAGGAGGTCGGCCAGCGCGACCCGTGCCTCGCCGACCGCGCCGTTGCGGAATGCCTCCGCCGGCAGGCGGGCGTAGCGCGCGTAGCTCTCGTGGATGAAGGCCGCCAGGCCGAGGTGCAGGTCGCCGCTGGCGATGCCGGGCCGCGCCGCGCGCTTGAACACCAGCGAGCCCGGCACGCCGAGTGCCTCGGCGATCTCCGGATAGACCGGCCAGATCACGTTGCCCGCCAGGTGATCGAAGCCTGGCGTCACCCGCGGGGCATCCCTGCGCAGCAGCCCCGCGCCGATGGCGGCGGCGCGGGCGATGTCCGCCAGAACGAAGGCGCGCGGATGGTTCAGCGTGTGCATGAACGGGCCGCGCGCGTGCCAGGATTCGAAGGACGCGGCGAAGGCGTCGCC
>LNEW01000016.1 GCA_001464375.1 Rhodospirillales bacterium Ga0074136
CCAGCACCAGTTCGCCGACATTGCCCAGCATGTCGTGCAGCCCGAGCGGATTGGGCTCCAGCATGCCGATCGGCTGCGCGCGGCCGGAGGCGGAGCGCGGCCCCTGGAACCAGGCGTAGCGCGCCGTGCCGTCCGGCATCGGAAAGGTGCGGCCAAGGAAATCGAGCTCGCTGACCGCTGCACCGCCGCGCACGGCGTATTCCCATTCCTCCTCGGTGGGCAGGCGCACGAAGGCAGGTGTGCCATCGGCCTGCGGCAGGCGCGCCGCGGCATTGCGCAGCAACCAGGTGGTGTAGCGCTGGGTGAAGGCGACGGCGTCGAACCACGAAAGGCTGGCGGCCGGCAAGCGCCCCGCGGCCGAGGGTGTGGGGCAGCGTTCCTCCATCACCGCGGCATACTGGTCGCGCGTCACCTCGTACTTGCCGATCCAGAACTGCGCGACATCGCGGCCGGTGGCGACGAAGGGGCCCGCCACCGCCTCGCGGCGCGCGAATTCGGCGATGCCGCCGGCTGGGTCCGTGGTGCCGAGCGTGACGGGCCGGTCCTCCAGCGCGCCGGGCCCGGCGGGCGTTTCGACAGGCCGCAACGCCATGGCGCCGCCGCAGGGCATGGGCAGCAGCAGGTCGCGATCGGCCGCGCGCGGATTGGTGAATTCCTCCGGCCACGGCGCCTGCGCCGCCGCCGGCAGAACAACAACACCCATGACAAGCGCCAAACAAAGGTGTCCAGAGGCCCTCAGGCCTTTGGCGGGGTGGCCTGGAGGGGCAGCGCCCCTCCACCTGCGTGCGACGCGATGCATCACCCCTCCGCCAGCCCTTCCGCCGGTGCCACGCCGGCCGCGCGGAACCCTGCCAGCATCGACGCCAGCACCGCCCCCGCCAGGGTGACACCGGCGGCGCCCAGCCCCATCGCCACCGTCAGCAGGCAGACCGGCCGGTCCCCCGCCACCGTGCCGGCGAAGGCCCGGTTCAGCACGCCCGCCACCGCCGCCGCCACCGCGAAGGCGCACAGCGCACCCGCCAGCGCCACCGCCGCCGCCTGCACCACCGGCAGCATGAGCAGCGCGCGGCGCTTCAGTCCCAGCAGCGAGAGCAGCGCGATGTCGCGCCGCTTGCGTTCCACCTGGGCCCAGAGCCCGACGCCAAGGCTGACCAGGTAGCCCGCCCCCCCTGCCCCGGCCAGCGCCAGGAACAGCAGGGCGAGGTTGCGGTCGAGCCGCAGCAGCCCGGCCACCGCCTCGGCGCGCGAGGCGACCTCGATGCCGGCCAGGCGGAATTCGCGGTCGAGCGCGGGCACGTCCTCGATCCGCGCCGCGTGCAGGCGGAAGCCGGCGAAGGGACGCGTGCGCGCGGCATCGGTGCTGCCCGGGCGGGCATCGGCGGCCGCGCTGCCATCGAGGAAATCCTCGACCAGCAGCAGCAGCGGCACCGCGCCGAAGGCAGCATCGCGCGGCGAGGCGGAAACCGGCGCGATGGCGGCGACGCGCAGCGGCAGGCTCAGCACCTCGCGCTCGGCGCCGCGGCTGCGCGCGACCGAGGCGAGCGCCTCGTCGCCAGGTGCGAGGCCAAGGCGCTCGGCCGCCGTCGGCGACAACACCAGGCCGTCGCCCGCGGCCATCCCGGGCAGCAGCGGGTCGCCCTGTGCCGTCGGCAGCAATTCGAGACGCAGGCCGCGCCCGCTGCGCGCCGGGTTCTCGACCACGATGGTGGCCGACAGCGCACGCGTGCGCGGCACTAGGAAGGCGATCCGCGGGTCAGCCCCCAGGCGTTCGAACAGCGCCGGTTCCAGCGTGCGATTGACGACTGACACCACCTCCCGCGCACGTGGGTCCTCCAGCAATTCCGCGCGCAGGCCGGCGACCACCCCCTGGCGCAGCCCGAACAGCACGATCAGCGGTGCGAGCACCGCCGCGCAGCCGAGCACCGAGCACAGGAACAGCACCCGTTCGTGCCACAGGTCGGCGAGCGCCAGGCGCAGCATGGTCAGGCCGCCTGCGCGAGCGGCGCGCGCGTGAAGATCGATCGCGCGATGCCGTCCGCCCCGGGTGCGCGCGTTTCGCATTCCAGCACGGGGAAGCCGGCGCGCGCGGCGCGGTCGGGGTCGTGTGTCGCGACCAGCAGCGCCGCCCCGGCGGCCGCGCATTCGCGCCGCAGCAGCGCCAGGACAGCGTCGGCGAGTTCGGGATGCACCGAGGCGGTGGGTTCGTCCGCCAGCACCAGCGCCGGGCGATGCGCGAGCGCACGCGCGATCGCCACGCGTTGCCGTTGCCCGACCGAGAGCGCGGCAGGGCGCCTGGACAGTTGCGCCGCGATGCCGAGTTCCTCCGCCAACGCTCGCACCCGCTTCGCGTCCGGCCGCCCGGCGATGCGCTGGGTCAGCGCGATGTTGCCTTCGACCGTCAGGTAGGAGAGCAGCCCACCGGTCTGCGGCACCACGCCGATGCGCCGCGCGCGCAGGTCGGCCAGGGCGTCGCGCCGGCCGGCCCGCCAGTGTCGCGCGATGTCCTGGCTGGCGAAGGTGAATCGATCAGCCGCATCGGGCGGCGCCGCCAGCGCCAGCATCATCAACAGCGTGGACTTGCCGCTGCCCGAGGGGCCGGCGAGCGCCAGGGCCTCGCCCTCCTCGAGGTCGAATGCCGGCACGTCCAGCGCGAAGGGCGCCGCATCCCCCCGATAGGCGCGCGACACGCCACGCAGGGAGAGCAGCCTGGTCAAGGGAGGGCTTCCAGCGGCACCGGGAAGAACGCCTCGCCGCCGGGGCGCCCGTCCAGCGTCACCCACAGGTCCGGTCGCGCGGCGAATTCCTGGTACAGGCGCAGCTTCGCCTCGATGCCGTTGATGAGTTCGCGCTGCGCCGCCGCACCCATGGCGAGCCATTCCTGCTCGCTCAGTTCCATCACCAGGGACTGGTAGGGCAGGCCATCGAGGTACTCGCCCAGCGCCTGCCCCACGCGGGCGAGGTTGCCGAGCCGCGCCGGGTCGCGCGCCGTCGCCGCGAAGGCTGCGCGCAACTGGCCGAAGAAGGACCGCGGATCGGTCCGCCCGGCCAACCCGGCATCAAGGATGCGCGTGAGCGCCTGCGACAGGTCGGACAACTGGTTGCGCGTCAGCAGCACGCGAACATCGAGTGCGGCCAGCGTCGGGTCGCGCAGGTCGCGGTCGGTGGTGAAGGACCGCACGACGTCCGGCGCCGTGGTGCCGCCTTCGCGCCCCAGATACGCGAGGCGCATGGCGGTGGCGACGATCTCGATCTGCTGCGCCATGCGCTCGGCTTCGGGCGTGCGCGCGGGCTCCACGCCGCCGACCGGCCGGCCGACCGTGTCGGCCACCTGGCGGAACAGGGCATTGGTCAGGCCGTTCACCACGCGTTCGAAGCCGGCGGGGCTGCCGCCCTCGACCGGGAAATACAGCGACCCCGCGGCGCCGTAGCGCGTGAGCTCCGTGTATTGCGCGCGCGCCTGAGCGTGGTTGGCCCGGCCCTCCGGTGTCTGGAGATGGATCGCGAACAGCGCGACGCCGCGCGCCTCCGCCAGCGCCTTTATTTCCGGAATGCCGAGCCGTGTCTGGGATTTTGGGTCGGTGGCGTCCAGCGCGCCGGCATCGGTGATCAGCACCACGTAGCGCCCGCCGAAGGCGGACCAGTCCACCTGGTCGATCGCGACGCGCAGGCCGGCGATGGCGTCCTCGTCGAACTGCTCGGTCGAGACGGTGGCGGCGCGAACGCTCTCGAGCGCCGGCAGGATCGCGGCCGGCGGCTGCGACAGGTCGGGCGCGGCAACCAGGCGCGTGACGTATTCCAGCGCTGGCCGCGCGGAGATGTCGGCGCGATAGGCCACCATGCCGAAGCGGAAATTGTCGCGCACGGCGGTGTCGCCGATACGGGCGACGATGCGGCGGATCGCCTCCCGCGTGCGGTCGATATAGGGCTGCATCGACACGGTGCTGTCGATCACGAACACCACGCCGCCGCGGAAGTCGCGCAGGCGGGACGGGTCGGCCTGGGTCGGCGCCTGGCGCAGTTCGGCGGGGGCGGAGATGACCTCCAGAGCGCGCATCTGCGTGCCGTCGCGGCGCTGAACCGTCTCGGCCTCCAGGATCGGCAAAAGGTAGAAATTGCGCTGGATGTCGATGAAGGTCTCCGGCTCCAGCGCCAGCACGGGGCTGCCGGGCTGGCCGGCGGCGGCCCGCAGCGCCACCGCGTCCTGCGTCATGGTGGGCGAGGCCAGCAGCCCGCGCAGCGCATCGGCATCGCGCAGGAACATGGCGCGCTCGCGCCCGGCGGGGTTGGTGAAGGCGCCGACCATGGTGTGGCGCCAGTCGATGGCGCGATCCTCGCGCACCCAGCCCTGCACCTGGCCATCGGCCTCACGGCCGATCTCGATCCAGCCATCGCGCCGCGCATAGACATGGGCGACGGTGAAGCCCGCCAAGGGGCTGCCCTGCGGCGCGCTGGGCTGGGCATGCAGCGTGGCACCCGGGCGCAGGATCACGCGCTGGAACAGCGTGGTCTTGCCGGGGATCAGCAATGGCGTGCGCGGCGTGGTGCGGATCCCGCGCTGTTGCGCCTGCGCGACCTGCGGCAGCAGCGCGGCGGTAGCGAGCAGCAGCAGGCGTCGCGGCGTCATTGCCAGAAATCCCTGATGGTCAGCGGCGCGTTGATGTCGCCTTCGCGCGCCCGGTCGTCGAGCCACTGGCGCAGACGCGCGCGCGGTTCGGCGGCGGCCGGGTCGCCGGCGGTGACGGCCTCCCGGTAGTGGCGCGCGGCCTGGCGCGGGTCGGGGTCGCGGAACGGCCGGCCCGGCGTGAAGCCGACCGGATCATACAGCCCTGCCAGGCGCGTGAGGGATGAAGCGTTGCCGGCCCGCGCGGCGGCCTCCCACAACAGCAGCGCGTCGTCGTAGCGCCCGGCTTCATGGCGGCGCGCGGCCTGTTCGGCGATCGCGGCAGGGGATGCGGCGCGGGCGATCACGTCGGGCACGGACAGGCCATCGAGCGTGACCGGCGCCGTCGGCTCCGCCTGCGGGCGCACCGGCGGCAGCACGGGCGGCGGCGCGACAGGGCGTTCGGGCCGCGGCAGCGGTTCGGGGGCGATGACCACCGGTTCACTGGTCGGCGGCGCCTCGGGCGGCGGTTCAGGCCGTTCGCGCAGGACGAACCACCAATAGCCGCCGCCCACCGCGCCGGCGACCAACAGCAGGACCAGCAGGATCCACGGCAGCGCGGAGCCGCGCTTGGCCATCGCCGCGGGTTGCGGCACGGACAGGGCCGGCGCGGGCGTCGGCGCGGCGCGCGGCGCGATGGCGATGGTCGCGTCCGGGTCGTCGATCGGCAGTCCCGGCAGGGGCGGTGGTGGCGGCGCGGCGCGCGGTGCGGGCGGTGGCGGCACCGCCATGGTGTGCCCCGATCCGCCATGCAGCGGCGGCACGTCCGGCCAGAACAGCGGTGCTTCGATGCGCGCCTCAGGCAGGCGGAAGATCACTGGCCCGGCTTCGAGCCAATCCACCACCTGCGGGCCGAGATACAGCCGCACGCCCTGCGGCGATGGCTCGACACGATCGGGCGCGATCAACGCGTCGCTCACCTGCCAGCCCTCGGGGCCGAGCGTGCCCTTGCCCCAGCCTTCGCGCAGGATGCGGAAGCGCGGGTCGGACGGCACGTCCATCACCCCCTGCAGCAGGATGATGGCGTGCCCGCCCTCGGGGTGCGCGGGATCGGCGGCGGCGCGCACCGCGGTCATGCTGGGCTGCCAAGTGCGCCCAGGATGCTGCCCAGGCGCGCATTCTGCGCGACATCGATCTCGAGCCCGCCCGGCGCGGTGACATTCTCCTCGGCCAGGCGGGAGAAGGCGCTGATCCAGTCGACGTGATATTGCTTGTCGTAGGGCTCCGGCTGCGCGCCGAGCACGGGTGCGCCATTGATCGGCGCGCGCGGCGCGAACACGGGGCGTTCGGTGCGCCCGGCACGCGGGCGCTGGTCGGGTGGCATGTCGGCATAGCCGAGCGAGTGGACGTAGCGGTTGACCACGCCCTCCGCGACCATCACGGGCTTGGCCGCGCTTTCGGACAGTTTCTGGCGATAGGACGCGGCCTCGCGCAGGCGCTGCGCGATGCGCGCGGACAGGCCGGTACGGCGCGCGCCGGCGCCGATTTGCGCGACCAGCGCGCTCGCGGCCTCGCGTGGCAGTTTCAACTGCTCCGCGGTCTCGGGTTCGGCCGCGGCGCGGTGCATCTTCTCCAGCCATTCGACCACCGCCATGTCGGCATAGCGTTCGAAGGCGTCGCGCGCGCGGTGCTCGCCCTGCGCGGCGGGGGCGACCAGGTCACCGAGTTCCGCCAGGTAGTCCTCCTCCCCCGCCCGCGCGCCGACAGGGGCTTCCTCGGCCGGTTCCGTCTGCATGCGCCACCAGGCGGAGGTGAGTTCCTCATGCGTCACCTGCAGGCTGCGGATCAGCCGCCCGAAGACTTGCGCGGACGCACACGCCACCAGCGCGCGACTGACCACGCGCGCTTCCTCGCGCCGCTTGTTCAGTTCCGCCGTGAGGTCGCCGGAATGCCAGTAGGGCGAGAGCCGCGCCGCCATGTCGAGGCGCAGCGATTCCAGCCGCGCGGCGATCTGCCCGCGCTTGATCGCCGGATCGCAGACCGGGCGCAGGCTCTCCGCCAGGTACGAGATGCCACCATCATTCAGCGTCATGGCCGCATCCCAGGCGCGTTCGGGATCGGCGAAGTGGCGGCGGCTGTCGTCGTTGGACAGGAATTCCTCGCGCAGCCGGCCGATGCGCGCGGCTTCGGAGGCCCGCGGTGCGGCTTCACGGCCGTGGTCGTCGTAGTCGAGGATGTGCTTCGCCGCGACATTCGGATTGCGCAGCCAGTAGGAATTGGCGAAGGGCGCGCCGGAAGCCCAATTGCGCGGCCAGTCATATTCCTTGCCGAAGAAATCGAGCAGCGAGGCGTTCAGTCGGATGGTCCAGCGGCTACCCGTGCCCTCGGTCGCGCCCTTCTTCTCCTCGAATTCCGTATCGAACTTGGTCAGCACCAGGAACAACGCGTTGCGGTGGCGCGCGCGCTCCTCGGGCGTCGCGCCCAGCGTGCCATCCACCCAGTCCTTGATCATCCGCGGCAGGGTGCGGACTTCCTGGTTCGACGGGCCGATGCACAGCAGCATCGAGGTGATTTCCTGCTCCGCGCAGTAACGCTGGTACAGGTAGGCAACTTTGCCGCGCAGGAACAAGCCGGGGAGCTTGCCCTTCTCGCTGAGAAAGCGGCCCGGCTGCGTCAGCTTCTCGCGTGACCGTGCGCCGGGGAAGTCGAGCAGGTCGGTGACCTCGAAGAAATCCCACGGCTTGTCGCGCAGCGCGATGGTCAGTTCCGCGACCAGGGCCGCGACGGCGGCGCGCGGCAGCACCGCCTGGCGCCCGGCGCGCGTGCGCAGCGTCAGCTTGCCATCGGACGGATCGCCGAGCGCGGACAGGGTGCGCACGTCGATGATGGAGGTCTCGCGCGGCGACAGCGCATCGAGCGGCGCGAAGGCCTCGTCCGGGAAGTCGAGCGCGGCCAGCGCGGCCAGCAATTCGCGCGCGGCCGATGTGAAGGCCTCGTGCCCGTTCCACAGGATGGAGAAGAACGCCGCGCGCTCCGCCACCGGCAGCCGCGGCGCGATCGACGCAGCCTGCACCCAGAAGGCGGACCCCAGCCCCGGCACCAGCGGATGCCCGCGAAACAGGCCCTCGAAATATTCGCGCAGGTCGTCGACATCATCCTCGGTCAGCCGATCGGTCGGTGCGGCGGCGAGGCGTGACGCGAACTTCGCGCAATGCGACTGCACGAGTTCCGGCGAAGGAATGTCCACCTCCGCCGGGTCGAAATCCTCCAGGAAGGTATTGCCCAGGATCTTGATGACGTCGGTCTGCGACAGCAGCCGCAGCGCCACCGGATGCCCCGGGATCGCCGCCGGCGGGCGCAGGGTGAACCGGGTGACCAGGCCGGTGGCTTCCTGCCCGCCCTCGGGGTTGATGTCGCGCACGAAATCCAGCGCCGTGCCGTCGAACATCGCTGTCACGCTATCCTGTCCGCGCCGCGCGAGCGCGCTGATCAGGTAGGACTTTCCCGATTGCGACGGTCCGAACACCGCCACGCACATCGGCCGTTCGGCGGCCACTTCCAGCTTGCGGGCGCGGCGGGCGAATTTGCGGAAGTCGCGCGCCACGGCGTGCGCTTCCTCGCGCACCTTGGCGCGATTGTCGCCGAGCCAGCCGATCGCTTCGGCGGCAGCCTCCGCCGTGCCGCGCGCGGCCGCGGCGAGGGCGGCGTCGGTGCCGGGCTGAAGCCTCACGACAGCCCCACCACGCCGGTGTCGCGCCAATAGCCGGCCTCGTTCTTCATGGTCTGCAGCCGTATCTCCACGTCGGAGCGCCTGAGCGCGGTGCCTTCCGAATCCTCGATCTCCTCGACGCGGAAATCCTCGCGCTTTTCCTCCTGGCCTGGCGCGTCGGGGTCCATGTCGGCGCGGCGGATCTTGACGCGCAGCGGAAGCGCCATGCGCGGAACGCTTTCAGGGTTGGCGAATTCCAGCGCGTAGAGCGGCGTGGCGGGCCAGCGTTCGATCGGCAATTGCCGGAAACCGAGGAAGGTCGGCGCCGCGAAGGTCATGGTGAATTCCACGCCGTCAGAACCGGCCGGGCGCTTCTCCAGGTCCACCTCCGACAGCAGCACGCCCTGCTCGCGGATCTGCCCCGAGATCTCCATCCGCCCGATGAACCGCGCCGTGGATTTCATCGAGAGTTGCGACGTCCGCATCAGGAAGGATTCCAGCCGCCCTTCGGCCAGCGCGCACAGCATCGCGCCCACCGCCGCGCTGGTCTTGGGGTCCTCGATGCGCGCATTGGCGTCGCGGAAAGGATACCAGCCACCCACGGCATAGCGGTGCATCCCGATCATGCGATGCGGCGGCACCGGCGACTTCGCCAGCACGATGTCGGTCACCGCGCGCAGCCGGGACGGCCGGCCGGACAGCAGCAGCACGTCGCAATCGTAGTGCCAGACCACTTCGCACAGATCCGCCAAGACCGGGCCGAGCGTCGCCTGGATCACCGCCTCCACGCGCCGCGCATCGGCGGCCACTTCCACATCGGCAATGGCGAAACCGCGCGCGCCAGCCTGGCGGGCCGCGGTCTCGAAGAAGGCAATGGCGCGCGGGTTGGCCGGCTGCGCGCCGGCATCCAGCACGGACCGCACGCTGGCCCGGAACACCTCGCCCATCGCGCGGCCCTCGATGCGCTCGTAGGCGTGCAGCACGCCCAGGCCGACCGGTTCCAGCACCTGGGCCACGAACTGCCGGCGCAGGTGGCGGTCCACCTCCGACTGCCCGCCGCGGTCCCCGCCCAGTGTCTGGCGCAGGAAGGCGTTCGGGTCCGACATGCCGGCGGCGCGCAGCGCATCGGCCACCTGCGGCAGGACAAGGTGGGTGATGAGGCCTTCCAGCACCTCGTCGCCGGCGATCTTGAAGCCTTCGCGGAACTCCTGGCGCGGCACGATGGTGTCGCGGTTCTCCACGCTCCAGGTCACCACCATCAGGTCGGTGGTGCCGCCGCCGATGTCGATCGATGCCACGCGCAGGCAGGGATTCGGCCCGCGTTCGGGGCGCACGCGCCCGGCGAGTTCGAACATCCTCTGCGCATCGCCCTGCAGGCGCTGGGTGATCTCGGTGTAGAGCCAGACAACCTGCGTCGCCGTGGCCTCATCGAGGTTAAGCAGGACGCGCGGTTCCGGCGGTGCGGTCGGCCCCGCTTCCGTCCAGCCGAGCATGTCCCAGGCGAGCTTGATGGCGCCTTCGGCACGTTCCCGCAGGATTTTTTGTTCCGCCAAAGGCATCGCCGGCGGCAGCGTCAGGATCACGCGGCGCAATCGGCGCGGCACGTCGGCGAAGCGGCGCGCGGCACGCGTGGCCGGCGCGTTGATCTGCGTGATCGCCTGCATCAGCAATTCGGCCAGCAGGAAGGTGTACATGGCCGATCGCGAGAAGCGCGCGCGCACGGCCGGCTGGCCGCGCCCGCGCAGCATGCGCAGCGCCTCGCCGGTCTCGGTCACATGCGCCATGAAGGGGCCGGACACTGGCGGTTCCGTCGTCACGCCATCGCTGGCACGGCCGTTGAAGCGCCAGCCCTGCACGTTCGGGCGCCGATCCCACAGGTAGCGCTTCGGGCTGGAAATGCCGGTCGCACCCTCATTGCCCTGCGTCGCGGCGGCAAGCCGCATCGCCTCCGGCCCGACGCGCACCGGGGATGGCCAGCGGAAGGCGTTCGCGCGGCCCGACCGGCGCGAAATGGCATCGCGCCCGAACGACCCCACGGCGAATTCCACGCGGCTTTCGAAGGGCCGCGCATAGACATCCTCCGGTCGCGACAGGTCGCGCAGCGCCAGCACCTGCGAATTGTTCAACGATGGCGCATCCTGGCTTTCCTCCACCAGCACGCCGCAGGTGCGCGCATTGCCGATATCCAGCACCAGGTCGACATTGATCGGCGCATAGCCGCGATTGTCGGAGACCACGTCCACCAGCCGGATGCGCGGCAGGATGCCGATGCCCTCCAGCAACCCGAGGAACCCCAGGTAGCGCGCCCAGTGTTCGCAGGCATGGGGAAAGTCCTCGGGCCGCAGCGGCCGCCCGCCACGCTGCGCCTGGCGCAATTCCCGGAAGCCTTCCTCCAGCCACTGGCCCACCCAGGATTCATTGAGGAACCACGCATTTTCGCCGTGCGCGAAGACCGGCGCGAATTCCTGCTGGCGCGCGGAATCCTCCGGCGCCGGCGCGACATAGGGGCGTTCCGCCGTGCGCGGCATCAGCGCCGTGTCGAAGGCGAGCACCAGGCGGTGCGAATGCCCCTCGGGGTCGCGCACCGGCTTCTCGGTGATGTAGGCGCGCGCCCAGTTGGACGGGCCACGGTCGTACACTTCCTTGCCGTCCGCGCCGCGCGCATGGACGCGGAAATAGGGCAGCGGCACCCATTTGTTCAGGAACGGTTCCAGCGCCTGCGCGCGGGAGACGGCATAGGTCTCCTCCTGCGGCGGCACCTGGCGCGTGACGGGATCGGCCAGGTCGCCATCGGCATCCTGTTCCAGCACGCGCAGGATGGTGGGCGACTTGCCCTCGTGGTCCACCTGCTCGCGCAGCTGTTCCTCCCAGAAGGACCGCGACCCGCGCGGCAGCCGGTCCATGTCGAAGTCGAGGTCGAGGAACTGGATGCCGGAGGACGGCACCAGGCTGATCAAACCGGCAGGGGTCGCAGAACTGCTCATGGGCATCCCATCTCGCGCCCGCGAGTGTGCCGCAGCGCGCGCCCGGGCGCCAACGTGTCGGGATCGGGCGTTGCGGGCATCAGGTCACGGGCAGTTCAAGCGGTAGCGCCAGCGCGTGTTCGCGAAGGGGCCGATCACCACCACCTCCACCACATTGTCGCCGCCCTGGGGCCGCCAGTCGAAGCCGATCCGCCCGCGGCCGCTGACCATCCCGGGGGTCTGGGCGATGACCCGCCCGCGATAGCGCACCTCGATCCGGTCCGGCACCGTCTGCGTGTCGTAGTCGAGCGTCACCTGGCCGGGCGTCGGGCCGACATAGTGCCGCGTGCGCGTCTCCCCGGCACCGCCCGACTGCGTGTCCACGTTGCAGGGCTGCGTGCCGGGCGGCGGGCCGGGCGGGGGCTGCTCCGGCTCGGGCGGCGGCGGGGGCGGCTCGGGGGGCGGCAGCGGTAGCGGGTCCTCCCGCGGCGGCGGCGGCTCGGGGGCCGGTGGCGGCGGCTCGGGCGGGCGCGGCGGCGGCGGTTCGGGTGCGCGGGGCAGCGGGCACGCCAGGCGCCGACGCCCGAGTTCCTCCTCCAGCCGCGCCAATTCGGTGCGCAGGTCGCGTTCGCCGCGCTCGGCCTCGACCAGCCGCGCCAGCGCCTCGAGGTCACCGGGGGCCGCCACACATTGCGCCTGCGGCGGCGTGAAGAAGCGCCAGGCCAGCAGCGGGCCGAGCAGCCCGGCCAGCAGCGCCAGCAGCGCCAGCGCGCCGAGCGTGACCGCCCACACCGCCCAGGGACGGCGCGGCGGGGGCTGCCAGTGCACACCATCGTCGAAGCGCGCCAGCAGGCCGAGCGGCCCCGGCGCGGCACCGCCGACATGCCCCCAGCCGGCCAGCACCGGTCGGCCATCGACGGCAAAGACCATGTCGAAAGACGGGATTTCCGCCAGTGCCGGCCACAGCGCCACCAGCGGGCCGCCGCCGGACGCCGCCTGGCGCTCCGCCTCGCGCCGCAGATCGGACAGGATGCGCCCGGCCTCGGCCGTCAGCGCGGCGCGGGATGCGGCGTCGATATCCGCATAGCGCGCCATGCGCGCACCCGGCGCGCCCCAGCCGATGCCACCATCCTCCGCCACCGGCTGCGCGAACAGCGCCGCATGGGCGGGCGACAGCCGCCCCGCTTCCGCCCGCAGCACGGCGAAGGCCTGGTCGGGTGGCATGGGCAGCAGCACGCGCAAGTCCTGCGGGCGCGTCGCGGTCAATCGGAGCATCGCGCCACTCATGGCACCGTGAACTCCCCGACCACCTGGTCGCGCATGCCCTGGCGCGCCGTGCCGGTGAACACCTGGTCGGGACGGCCTTCGCGGCGCACCGTCACGCGGTACGGCGTGGTGGGCCCGTCGGCACGGTCGAAGTAGTCCACCACGATCCGATAGGTGCCGGGCTGCGGGTCGCGTTCGAACACCACGTTCTCGACAGGGGTGCGGGTGGTGGGACCGCCGGCGGCGTTGCGGTCGATGTCGAGCGACCCGCCGCAGGCCTGGCGGTTGCGGAAGTCGATCCGCTGCCCGCCCGGGCAGATCACCGCGAGATCGAGGTCGTTGCGGTCATCCCAGGCCAGGATCACCTGCGTGCGCCCGCGCCGCGCACCCTGCCGGTCGGCCCGGTCGAGGTCGGTGTTGCGCGGCGGCTCGGGCGGCGGCTGCGGGGGCGGCTGCGGCGGAGGCTGCTGCGGCCGCGGCTGCGGTGGCGGATCGGGCTGGCGCGGCGGCGGTTCCGGCGGGCGCGGCGGTTCGGGCGGACGCGGCGGCGGGGGTGGCGGCTGGCACAGCAGGCGGCGCTCCCCGGCCTCGGCGTAGATGCGGGCGAGTTCGGCGCGCAAGGCACCCTCGCGCGCCTCCTCCTCCCGCAGCCTGTCGAGTGTGCCGACCTGGCTCGGGGGCGCGACGCATTGCGCCTGCGGGGTCGCGAACCAACCGAAGGGGTCGCGCCAGAGCAGCCATAGCGCCAGCAGAAGCAACGCGAGCGCGAGCAGCAGCGCCAGCAGCCAGGGCCAGATGCGGTTGCGCGCGGCGGCGGCGGCGGCTGGCGGGCCGACCATGGTCATCGGCGCGACCGGCGTCGGCACCATCTTGACCAGCAATTCGCGCATGCCGCCCGGACCGGCCGCCGTATGGCCCCAGGGGGCCAGCACCGGCACGCCGTCGCGCACGCGGATCGCGCCCTGGTCGGGAATTTCCAGCGCCAGGCGCAGCAACTCGCCGAGGAAGCGCTCGCCCTCGCTGGCCGACCCGCGCAGTTTCTCGGCGGCCGCCTGGATCTCGGCGACCATGGGCATCAGCAGGGCGCGCGCGGCCTCCGCCGCGACGGGATCGAGTTGCGGCAGCGGCACCGCTGGCCCGGCACCCGGCGCGTACCAGTCGATGCTGCCTTTCTCGGGGTCCGGGTTCGGTTCGGCGAAAATCGCGGCGTGGCGGGGCGACAGCGCGCGCCGCAGGTACTGCGTCAGCTGTTCCCAGTGCTGCACCGCGAGCTGCCCACCGACGCCCTGCGCCAGCAGGTCCCGGTTCAGCGTGGTGGCGATCAGGCTGTCGTCCACGGGGGGTCTCCGCCGTCCCGGGTCAGCGCGGTATGGCAGGGATGAGGGGGAACGCATCCGGCAGCGCGCCGGAGGCGGGCGGGAGAGGCGTGCCGGATGCTGGCGGCACCGCGGCCGGGGCCTCGGGTGCGACGGCCGGCGGGGCGGTACCGGGCGGCGGGGCGGCGGGCGGTGGTCCGCCAGCCGGCGGCGCGGCGGGCAGCGTACTCGGCGGTGTCGCGCCGGCCGGCGGCGGGGGTGCGGCTGGCGCGGGAGCGCCGCCCGGCGCAAGTGTTGCCGGCGTGCAGGCGCCGGTCACCTCGGCGACCGTCACGCCATTCGCCGCCAGGAAGGCCAGCAACGAGTCGACCTTCTGCGCGTAGGACACGCGCTCCCCTTGCTCGGCATTGAAGAAGCCGAAGGTGTTCACGCCGACCACGCGCCCGCAGCGGTCCACCAGCGGCCCGCCGGAATTGCCCCGGCTGATCGCCGCCGTGTGCGGCATCACGACCAGCCCCGAAGGCAGGTTCTGCACCGCGCTGACCAGGCCATCCGTCACCGCGAGTTCCGGGATGGATTGGATGTTGCCGTCCAGCAGCGCCTGGAAATTGGCATCGGTCTGCATGATGGCCTGCGGGAAGCCGGCGGCGATCACCGGATCAAGCCTGCTCGCCACCCGCGTCAGGCCGAGCGGGCTCAGCGCCGGCGCGTCGGGGGGCAGGCGCAGGATGGCGAAGTCGGTCCGGCCCGGCGCCGGGTCGGGCGTCTGTGCGACCACCTGCACCGTGCGCGGGCGGCCGAGCCGGCGGTTCACCACATAGGTGCGCGCGGGATCGAGGTTCGCGACGACATGCGCATTGGTCACGATGATGCCCGGCGCCACCACGAAGCCGGTGCCGGTGCCCACCCCCTGCCCGTTCGCCAGCGGCCCGAGCACCAGCACCGTCGCCTGGTCGAGCAGTTCGATCAGCGTGCCCTGGAAGGCCTGCTGCCCCGGCGCCGGCGGCGGGATGGCGGAGGGCTGCACCGGCGTGATCTGCGGCGGCGTCAGCGGCGAGAGGCCGAAATCGCCCGGCCGGCAGACATCGCCGGCAAGGGCGGCGCGCGCCTGTTCGATCTCGGTCCGCAGCGCGTCGTTGGTCGCGCGCTGGCGGGTGATCTGCTCGGTGATGCGGGGTTCGTCGGCGACATGCGCGACCAGGCGCTGCTGCGCAATGCGGTCGGAAATCAACTGCCAGCCGAGCCAGAAGCCGAGGCCGAGGAAGACGAGCGCCACCAGCAGCCCGACCGGCAGCAGCCACCTGTTCCAGGCGGAGCCGGTGGCACGCGCGGCCGGCGCGGCGGCGGCCACGGGTGCGACAGGCGGCGGTGGGGGTGGCGGCGGCGCGGCGGCGCGCGGCGGCGGCGGGGGTGCCACGGGGCGCGGCGGTTCGGCGGCGGACGCGGCTTCAGCGGCCAGGGCGGGCGGCAGCGCGGCGCCATAGACGGCGCGCAGGTGCTGCGTGCGCGAGGCCGGGTCGCGCAGCGCGCCGGCGGGGGCCAGGCCCCAGCCGGTCAGCACCGGGCGGTCGTCGAGCGCCAGGATCGACTCCGGCCCCGCCAGCACCAGCGCGCCGCGCAGCAGCGGGTCGGCCATGAGCGGCGCCAGCGCGGCGAGGTCGGCGGCCAGGCGCTGTTCCACCACCGCGCGGCGCGCCGGCGGCAGGGCGGACATCGGCACCGGGTCGCCCGCCGCCTCGGCATACCAGGAGACCGAGCCGGCATTGCGCCCATTGCCCCAGGTGACCGTGGGTTCGGCGAACAGCGCCGCGCGGTCGGGGCCGACCAGCGCGCGCAGCCGCGCATCGGCGTCGAGCACCGCGGCGCCGCCCACGGCGACGGGCTCCAGCCCCTGGAGGTCGGTCTTCAGGATGAAGCGCGGGCTCGCCATGGTCTCACTCGGCTCCGGGCGGAAGGCTGCGGTGGCGCGGCCGATCCCCCGCACCCTCCGCCGCGACTCTGGGCAGGATCATCATGCGCGAGAATGGCTTCGCCGTGGCGAAGATCACCTTGCGCCGGCGCAAGCGGCGCCGTCCGTGAAGGTTTTCAGGCCGGGCTCAGGCGTCCACCACCACGTAGTCCTCCTCGACGCGCACGGCGAAGGTCTCGGCCTGGTAGGGGCCTTCGACCAGCGCGGCGCCGGGTTCCACATGCGCCGGAAACGGCCGCACCTTCACCCGCCGCGGGTCGAACCACGACTTCCCCGTGCGGATGTCGAATTCCCACTGGTGCCACGGGCAGCGCACGAATTCCCCGGCGCGGGAATAGCGATAGGTGCCCGGTTCCTCGGACTGCGTCAGCCCACACAGGATGCCACCCGACAGCGGCCCGCCCTGGTGCGGGCAGCGGTCGAGCAGGGCAAAGAACGCGCCATCCAGGTTGAACACCACGATCCGCTTGCCCGCGGCCTCGACAACCTTGCGCCCGCCGGGCGGGATCTCCGCCACCGGCGCCACCACATGCCGCGCCATCAGATGCGATACAGAGCGCGCGCGTTGCCGCCGAAGATCGCCGCGCGCTTCGCCTCCGGGATGAAGGACGGGATCGCCAGGCGCGGATCGTCGAAATCCCAGTGCGGATAGTCCGAGGCGAACAGTATGTTGTCCCAGCCGATCCAACCCATGGTGTCGAGCAGATGCTCGGGTCGCTCGGGTTCCTCGATCGGCTGGGTCGAGACGAAGATGTGTTCGCGCATGATCTCGCTGGGCGCGCGCTTGAGGTGCGGCACCTCGTCGCGCAGCCGCTTCCAGGCGCCATCCAGCCGCCAGGCCAGGGACGGCATCCAGGCGAAGCCGCATTCGATCATCAGAACGCGCAGCGCGGGGAAGCGGTCGAAGATGCCCTCGACCACCATCGACGCCACCTGCGCCTGGGCTGAGGTGGCGTGTTCCTGCACCTCCTCCACGTAGAATGATGGCCAGCCGCCATTCGTCATGGCATGGCCGGAATATCCGAAGGCGTGGATGCCGACGGGCAGCCCGGCCTCGGCCGCCGCTTGCCAGATCGGCCAGTAGCGCGCCCGGCCTAGCGGTTCCGATGTGCGGCTCATCAGCAGCACCTGGCAGAAGCGGTCGTCGCCGGCCCAGTGGCGGATCTCGGCGGCCGAGGCGGCGGCGTCTTCATAGGGCACGACGATCGAACCGCGCAGGCGGGGTTCATGGCGCAGCCAGTGCTCGACCTGCCATTCGTTCACCGCGCGGGCCAGCGCCACCGACAGCGGGTCGTTCACATCGCCCTGGCCCGACGGCTGCAAGGGGTTCAGCACGCCCACATCGATGCCGTGCTGGTCGAGCAGCTGCTGCTGCAGGAAGGGCAGGTCCGAGGCCGGCGGCCCCCCGCCCGGCGGCCAGGCATCCCGCCGGCAGGCCAGCGGTGCCGCCTTGGGAAACGGGTAGCCCTTGGCGAAGCCGTGCCTTGCATGGATGCCGTAGGTCGCCAGCCGATGCCAGGCGGCGTCGGACAGGAAGGGCCGGAACTCCGACAGGTCGCGCACCCGCGGATGGATGTCGCAGTCGACCAGGCCGAGCGTGGCGGCGGCCGGACGGCCGGGCGCCGCAATGGGGCGAACGAGGTTCATGCGCTGGCTCCTTCCCTGAGGCGAGCATAGGTCGCCAGCGGGTTCTCCACCATGATCTTCGGCAGCAGGGCTTCGGGCAGGCCGGGCGGGATGATGGCGTCGCCCTCGAAATGCGCATGCGGCCAGTCGGTGGACCACAGGAGCATCTCGTCCGACCGCAGGTGGTCCATCAGGCGCGCGATGGTCTCGGCGTCCTCCGGCGCATCGAGCGGGCGGATGGTCAGGCGCACCTGGTCGCGCACCACCTCGGCCGGGGAGCGATCGAGCCAGGGCACCTCGAAGCGCACGCCCTTCCACGCCTTGGTCAGCCGCCACAGGAATCCGGGCAGCCACGAGACGCCGGATTCGATCAGCACGACCTTGAGGCCAGGGTGCTTGCCGAACACGCCCTCGGTCACCAGCGAGGCGAGGCTCGCCTGGAAGCCATAGACGTTCGAGGTGTATTCCTCGACATGCCAGGATGGCCAGCCCACCGAGGTCGGCGGGTGCCGCCAGGCGCTGCCGGCATGGATGCCGAGCGGCAGGCCGTGGCGCTCCAGCGCGGCATAGAGCGGCCACCATTCGCGCCGGCCGAGCGGAATCTCGCCCATGCACAGCACCAGCCCCTGGACGAAGCGGCGGTCGGGCGCCAGGCGCTCGATCTCGGCCACCGCGTCCTCGATGCCGTTGGGCAGCAGGATGGAGGCGCGCAGGCGCGGGTCGCGGTCGAGCCACTCGGCGCGGATCCAGTCGTTCACCGCCCGCGCCATGGCAGCGGACATGTCGCGGCTGAACGGGAGTTGCACCGGGAACAACGGATTGAGGATGCCGATCCGCGCGCCCCAGCGGTCCAGGGCCTGGGATTGCAGGGCACCGACGGTCGCGGGCGCCTGGCCCTTCGGTCCGCGCCAGTCGGCCCGCACGGTCGATGGCGCGTTGGGCGGATAGGAGGCGCTTTCCAGCACCTCGATCCCGCGTTCCACCAGCGTGTGCCGCCAGTATTCGTCCATGTAGGGCATCAGCGTCGCGACACCGGGCACGGCGGGATGCAGGTCGCAGTCGATGGCGGCGGTCGTCACGATTCCTCCGCGCCGTTGGATTGGCGTTCGCGGCAGGTTCGGCCGGTTCGGCGTGTGGGGCAATGGCCCGCGGGGCAACCGGGGCAATGGCAGCCATGTGCCCCGCGGGGTTGAGCCCCCCGCCGCGCCGCGCCACGCTGCGGCTGCATGGACATCGAACCCCCCCAGCCTGGCCAGGCCCGCGAGATCATCCCGGGCCTGCGCTGGATGCGCTTCCCCCTGCCCTTCCCGCCGCATGACGTGAATGTGTGGCTACTGGAGGATGGCGAAGGGTGGCTCGCCATCGATGCCGGCATGGGCAATGAGGAGACGCGGACGAACTGGCGCCTGGCGCTGGCCGGCGAGGCCTTCGGCAATCGCCCGCTGACCGGCCTGCTGGTCACCCATTTCCATCCGGATCATGCCGGGCTGATGGGCTGGCTCTCGGCCGAACACCGGCTGGCGCCGATGATGACGCGCATCGAATGGCTGCAGGCACGATCCCTGTGGTTCGACACCGGGGCCGAGATGATCGACCACCAGGTGGAATTCGCGCGCATCGCTGGCGCGCCAGCCGAGTACGGCGCCTTCATGCGCGCCCGCGGGCCGTTGTACCAGCGGTCGGTCGCGCCGCTGCCGCGCGCCTACCGCGCCATCGCCGATGGCGACACGGTGGTGATCGGCGGGCGCGCATGGCGCGTGATGACCGGCCAGGGGCACGCGCCGGACATGGCGTGCCTGTTCTGCGCCGAGGCACGCGTGCTGATCGCCGCCGACCAGATCCTGCCGCGTATCACGCCCTATATCGGGCTGCATGCGGGCGAGCCGATGGCCGATCCGCTCGGCGGCTTCCTGGCCACGCTGGACCGCTTCCGCGTGCTGCCGGAGGATACGCTGGTGCTGCCGTCGCATGGCGTGCCGTTCACGCCGCTGCACAGGCGGCTTGATGCGCTCGCGGCGCATCACGCGGATCGGCTCGCGGTGCTGGAGGAAGCCTGCCGCACGCCGGCCACCGCCCACGCCCTGCTGCCGACGCTGTTCCGCCGGCCGCTCGACCATCGCAGCCTGGGCTTCGGACTGGGCGAGACGCTGGCGCATCTGCGCCGGCTGGAGGCGATGGGTCGCGTGGAACGCTTGCCCGATGCCGATGGCGTCATCGCCTGGGGAAGGATCTAGCCATGCCGCGCCCGCCTCGCCGCCTTCCGACGCCCCGCGCCATGATCGTGGCCCCGCAGCCCGAGGCTGTGGAGGCCGGCGCCGCCGTGCTCGCGGCCGGCGGCAATGCGATGGATGCGGTGGTCGCCTGTGCGCTGACCCAGGGCGTGGTCGACCCGATGATGTGTGGCATCGGCGGGCTCGGCGTGATGACGCTGCACGACCCGCGCACGGGCGCGCAGGTGGTCTTCGATGGCCTGTCCCCCTGCCCGGCCGGCGCGCATGCCGACATGTGGTCCAACCTGTTCGAGCGCGAATGCAGCGATGGGTACGGCTTCGTGCTGCGCGGCGCGGTGAACGAGATGGGGCGCACGGCGGTGACCGTGCCGTCGATCCTGCGGAGCTTCGCGGACGCCCATTCGGCGTATGGTCGCATGCCCTGGTCCGGGCTGTTCGACGGCGCCATCGCCTGCGCGCGGGACGGCTGGATGGTGCGCCCGCATGTCCACAGCATGATGGCGATGGACGAGACCGCCTATGGCCGCGTCAACACATCCGAGAAGCTGAGACTGACCGAGGATGGCGCGCGGCTGTATCTGCGCGCCGACGGCACGCCGAAGCGGCCGGGCGACCACGTGGTGAATCCGGCGCTGGCCGCAACGCTGGAGGTCATCGCCCGCGACGGGGCCGATGCCTTCTACACCGGCGAGATCGCGCGCCGCATCGCCGCCGACATGGCGGCCCATGGCGGGCTGATCACCGAGGCCGACCTGGCCGCCGTGCGGTCGCGCCGCGTGGCGCCGCTGCGCGTGCCCTATCGGGGCCGCACGCTGGTGCTGCCGCCACCGCCGGCCGGTGGCGTGTTCATCGGCGAGGTGATGCGCATCCTCGAACATTTCGACCTGCCTTCGATGGGCCACAACAGTGCCGCGATGGTCGCCGTGCTGGCCGAGGCGATGAAGATCGCCGGCATCGACAAGGACACGCATGTGGGCGACCCGGACTTCGTGCCGGTGCCGCTCGACCGGCTGCTGGGCGATACGCTTGCGGCCGAGGCAGCGGCGCGGATTCGCCGCGGGGAACGGGCCGAGCTGACGCGCGTGGGCGCGGAGCCGAAGGGTACGACGACGATCTCCTGCGTCGATGCCGATGGGTTGGTCGTGAGCGTCACGCATACGCTGGGCGTGCCCTCCGGCGTGGTGGTTCCGGGGCTCGGCTTCATGCTGAACGGCGCGATGAACTGGTACGACCCCCGGCCCGGGCGAGCGACCTCGATCGCGCCTGGCAAGCGGCGCTATTCGTCGATGTCGCCGCTGATCGTGATGGAAGGCGATGCGCCGGTCGCCACGCTGGGCGCGCCGGGCGGAGCCTGGATCGGCGTGGCGCTGGCACAGGTACTGGTGAACCTGCTGGATTTCGGCATGGGGCTTCAGGAAGCCGTGCTGGCGCCGCGCGTGAGCGCGACCAGCGCCACGCTCGACATTTCGCTGCGCGTGCCGCGCGCGACGGAAGCGGCGCTGGCGGCGCAGGGCTATCGCGTGAAGCGCGTGCCGACCACCTACGCCTTCGCCGGCGTGCACGGCATCGCGCTGTGGGACGGCACGCTCGAAGGTGCCGCCGATCCGCAGCGCGACGGCTATGCCGCGGGCGTCGCCTGATGGACCTGGCCGGTTTCTGCCGCGCGATGCCGAAGGTGGAACTGCACGTCCACCTGCTCGGCGCCATCCGGCTCGACACGCTGGCCGAGATGGCCGCCCGCCAGGGCACGGGCTACACGGCGGCGGACGTGGCCGACCTTGCGCGGCGCGACGCCAAGCCGCGCGGCGTGCTGCACATCCTGCGCGCGCTGGAACAGCGGATCCTGCGCGGGCCGGAGGATTTGCACCGCATCACCTACGAATACCTGGCCGACGCGGCGGCGCAGGGCGTACGCCATGCCGAAATCTTCTGGAACCCGACCGGCACGGCGCGCGATTCCGGAATCGGGTATGCCGCCGGCGCCGATGCCATCCTGGCCGGCTTCGACGACGCGAAGCACGAGCACGGCATATCGGCCCTGCTGATTCCCTCGGTGGATCGCGAAGCCACGCCGGAGGACGCCGTGGAGATGGTCGGCTGGATGGCCGGGCACCGGCGCGACCGCATCATCGGCCTGGGCATCGACTACCGCGAGAATGACGGCCCACCCGAGGCCTTCTGGAAGGCGTACCGGGATGCCAAATGCGCCGGCTTCCGCCTGACCGCCCATGCCGGCGAATTCGGCTGCCACTGGCGCAACATCGAGACCGCGCTGGACCTGCTCGGCGTCGAGCGCATCGACCACGGCTACACCGTGCTGGACAACACCACGCTGGCACGCCGCTGCGCCGATCGCGGCATCGTCTTCACGGTCGTGCCGACCAATTCCCATTACCTGCGCACGCTGGCGCCGGACCGCTGGGCGCTCGACCACCCGATCCGCCACATGCCCGCCGCCGGCCTGCGCATCCACCCCAACACCGACGACCCGCCCCTGCACCGTGTCGATCCGCAGCGTTGCTGGTCGATGATGGTCGAGGATTTCGGCTTCGGGCTGGACGATCTGCGCGGCTTCATGCTGAACGGCATCGACGGCGCCTTCATCGCCGACGCCGACAAGCCCGGCCTGCGCGCCACCTTCACCGCGGAGTTCGACCGCCTCCGCGCCGCCATGGACACCCCTGCATGAACGCCACCGAGACCATCGCCGCCATCCGCGCCGATGCCCGCTTCGCCGCCGCCGCCGCCGCGCTCGCCGCCGGGCACGACCGCACCGTGGCCGACGTCATCACGCTGACCGAGATCCCGGCGCCCCCCTTCGCCGAGGAAGAGCGCGCCGCCGCCTACCTGGAGATGCTGCGCGCGCATGGCCTCGAGGAGGTCGAGCAGGACGAGATCGGCAATGTGATGGGCATCCGCCGCGGCTTCGGCAATGGCGACGTGCTGGTGGTGGCGGCCCACCTCGACACCGTCTTCCCTGCCGGCACCGATGTGCGGGTGCGGCGCGAAGGGACGAAGCTGTTCGCGCCGGGCGTGTCGGACGACACCTGGTCGTTGGCGGTGAATTTGGCCTTCATCCGGGCGCTGGATGCGGCCGGCATCCGCACGCGCCACGACCTGCTGTTCGTCGGGGATGTCGGCGAGGAAGGGCTCGGCGACCTGCGCGGCGTGCGGCACCTGTTCGCGACGTCGCGCCACCGCCCGCGCATCCGCGCCTTCCTGACCGTGGACAGCCCGCAGGTGGCGGATATCGTCTCGGGCGGCGTGGGATCGCGCCGCTACCGCGTGACCTTCCGTGGCCCGGGCGGGCATTCCTATTCCGCCTTCGGCCTGGTGAACCCGATGTATGCGATGGCCGAGACGGCGCGCGGCCTGGCGGCCGTGCCCGTGCCGGCGGCCCCGCCGACCACGCATTGCGTCAGCGTCGTCGCCGGCGGGACATCGATCAACGCCATCGCCAACGCGGTGACGATCGAGGTGGATCTGCGATCGGCCTCGGCGGCGGAACTGGAGCGGCTGGACCGTCGCTTCCTCGATATCGTCGACCAGGCCGTGGCGGGCGAGAACGCGGCGCGCTCCACCGCCGCCGGCGTGATCACCGCCGAGATTGCCCGCGTCGGCGACCGCCCGGCCGGCGAGACGCCCGCAGGGTCGCCGATCCGCGACATCGCCGCGGCCGCGGTGGCGGCCGAAGGCTATGCGCCGCGCTTCGAATTCTCCTCGACCGACGCGAACCTGCCCATGAGTCTCGGCATCCCGGCCCTGAAGGTCGGCGCCGGCGGACGCGGCGGCCGGGCGCATTCGCTGGAGGAATGGCTGGACGTGGAGCCGCAGGAGAGCCTGCGCGGCATGCGCACCACGCTGGCCGCGATCCTGGCGCTGGCGGGGATGGAGGGGATCGGCTGAGCGTCAGCCGCCGCTCATCGCCGTCGTCACCAGCATCTCGGCATCGGGGCGCAGCGGCGTGTTCAGCGTGGCGCGCTCGCCATCGACGAAGACATTGAGGTGGCGGCGGATCGCGGGCGTGGAATCGCACAGCCGGTCGCGCATGCCGGGCCATCGTTCATCCAGCACGCCAATGGCGCCAGCCACGTCGATGGCCGCCACATCGAGCGCCCGCGGCGCGCCCGGGAACAGCCGGACCAAGGCCTGGGGCAGCAGCACGCGCGCCATCGCTACCCCTCCAGCACCTCGACCGAGGTGATGGTGGGCAGGTGCTCGGCGATGCAGGCGAAGCTCGCGCCCTCATCCGCGCTGGCGTAGAGCGAACCGCTGCTGGTTCCGAAATACAGCCCGGCCGGCGTCAGCGTGTCGGTTGTCATGGCCTGGCGCAGCACACCGAAGAAGGCGCTGCGCTGCGGCAGCCCCTCGCGCAGCGCGGTCCATGACGCGCCGGCATCGCGCGTGCGCCACACGGCAGCCGCGGCTTCGGGCACGAAGCGTCCGGCGGTGTCGCCGTTCAGCGGCACCAGGAACAGCGTGTCCGGGTCGCGCGGATGCGCGGCGGCGGGAAAGCCGAAGGACGACGGCAAACCGTCCTCGATGCTGACCCATTGCTTGCCGGCATCCTCGCTGCGGTACATGCCGCAATGGTTCTGCTGGTACAGCCGGTCGGGCATGCCGGCCGCCATCACCAGCGAATGCACGCATTGCCCGTGTTCCGGATAGCGCTGTTCCTCCGGCGCGTAGTCCTGCCGCGTGCCGCGGTTGCGCGGTTCCCAGGTGGTGCCGCCATCGGCGGTGAAGAATACCCCGCCGGTCGAGATCGCCACCCAAAGGCGCTGCGCATCGGTCGGATGCGGCAGGACGTGGTGCAGGATCAGCCCGCCGCCACCCGGCTGCCAGTCAGGGCGCGATGGATGGTCGCGCAGCCCATGCAGATGCGTCCAGGTCACGCCGCCATCGGCGCTGTGGAACAGCCCGGCGGGCTCAACCCCGGCATAGAGCCCACCCGGTCCCCTCGCGAGGCTCCAGACCGACTTGATCGGCGTCTCGCCGGCCGGATAGGCCAGGCCCGCACTGGAATGGGTCCAGGTCGCGCCGCGATCATGCGAGGTCCAGACCGCGGGCCCGAACCACTCATTCCCGCCGGCCGCATGGATGGCGCCGGTCGCGGGGTCGGCGATCACGTGGTTGATCGGCCACGTGTCGCAGAACGGGCCGCGCAGCGTCCAGCCGCGCCGCGCGGCATCGCCCTCCAGCAGGAAGGCGCCCTTCTTGGTGCCAACCAGCAGCGTCACGGTGCCTTCCATGCCATCCTCCCGTCGATGCGTGGACGTCAACCGATGCGGCGGTAGCGCGCCGACATCACCGGGTGCCAGCTGCCATCCTCGGCCTGCATGCGCGAGGTCAGCGTGCGCGCGTCGTCACCCTGCAGCGCGATGATGTCCTGGTAGGGCGCGAGCCCACCGGTGCCGAAATTCGGCCCGACCGTGTCCAGCGTCAGCGTGTCGCCCGCCAGCGCGCCGCGATAGGCCCAGAGATGCGTCATCATCGACGCGACGAAGGTGCCGACGAAGGCGCCCTGCGCCGGGTCGAAGCCGATCGTCATCAGGCTGTGTGCCGCACCGCCGCCGGGCATCTCGCCCTCGCCCTCGGCCAGGACCCACAGGCCGCCGAGGCTGCGGACGCGCTCGATGCCGGTCATCCGCGTCGGTGCCTCGCCCGGCGCGCCCGGGCATTCGCCGTCCATCTGCCAGGCGCCGACCAGGCGCTGGAGCCAGCGGTGTTCCGGGCCGGGCTGCGGGATGTCCATGATGAGTCTCCTTGTCAGGCGGCGTCGAAGCGCGCCACCAGGCGGTCGAGCGATTCCGTCCAGCCGCGGCGGTGACGCGTGGCGGTGCCTTCGTCGGCGAAGCGGTCATGCGTGACGGTCACCTCGGTACCCTCGGCGATCACGCGGAAGACGACGGTGACGCGCGAAACACGCTCGGGCGCATTGCTCCAGGCCCAGGAGAACACCAGGCGTTGCTGCGGCACGATCTCGGCATAGGTGCCCGAAACCTCGTGCCGCGCACCGGTATCCTCGGTCAGCAGCACGCGGAAGCGGCCGCCTTCGCGCGCGTCGATCTCCGCCTCGGCCACGGTCGTGTGGTGCGGGCCCCACCACAGGGCGAGGATCTCGGGCTGCGTCCAGGCCGCGAACACCGCGTCAGGCGCCGCCTTGATGCGCCGCACCAGCGTCAGGCTCGGCACCACGGCGGTCACGCCTTGCGCTCCAGCGCGGCGGCCAGGCGGTCGAGGCTCTCCGACCAGAAGCGCTGGTAGCGCACGAGCCAGCCCATGGCATCCTCCATCGGTGCGGCGGTGAGGCAGCAGGTGACGGTGCGTCCGGCCTTGCGGCGCGCGACCAGCCCGGCCCCTTCCAGAACATCCAGGTGCTTCATCACCGCTGGCAGCGACATGGGCAGCGGGCGGGCGATCTCGCTCACGCTCAGCGCGTCGTCGGCGGCCAGGCGCTCGACGATGGCGCGGCGCGTCGGGTCCGACAGGGCGCCGAAGATGCGGTCCAGCCTCGGGTGGCTTAAGTCAACCATACGGTTAACTTACTGGCAGCCTCGCCGGCGCGTCAAATCCTTTCGCGCGGCAGTTCAGGGTGCGAGGACGATGACCCGCACCTGGCTCGGCACGATCCGGCAACCGGGGCAGTTCGTGTTGTTCTGCAGCGACATGGAGGTCAACCGCGTCACCGGCATTCCGCCCACCAGGGTGGTGAAGGACCCGATCAGGTGGCGCGAGGGTCCCATCACCGTGCCCGAGGCCACGCCCGTCGCGACACCGGCATTGTCGCCGTTCGTGAGAGGCGTGGTGGTGCCCATGTTGTGCATCGGCGCGCCGAGCACCAGCGTGGTGAACTGGCTCGGCACCGCCGTCGGTCCCATGGCGATGTTCGGATACGGGATCGGGATGGGGGCCGGCACGGCGGGCGTCAGGCAGACATCGGGGAAGCCCATGTCCATGCCCATCATCTGGGTATTGGCGAACATCGCGCCTCTCCTCAGCCCATGTGGATCTGGGCGCCGTCGATCTTGACGACCAGACCCGCCTGCAGCGTCGTGGTGTCGCCCTTCAGCCCCAGATGCCCGCTGGCCCGCTGGTCGATGTCGCGCGCGCGCAGGTGCTCGCCTTCCTCGACGAAGCGATAGCTGCGGCGGAACCGGCCGATGATCCGCGTGGCGATGGTCTCGATCGCCTCCGCGATGGCCGAGACGGTGCCGAGCCGTGCATCCGTGCGGGTGGCGCTGACGCCGAGCGTCCCGGTCGCGACCTGCGTCGTGGCGGCTTCCATCACCAGCGTCTCGGCGGCGAGGTTCAGCCGCCCGCCATCGGCGGCGACCGTCGCACCATCGGGCAGCGCCACGCGCATCGCGGCATCGCCGCGCCGGTCCAGCACCGCGAGAACATAGGTCAGCGGCCCCGCCTGGCCGAGCAGCACGACATCGCCCGGCTCCGGTTGCACGAGGCAGGAGAAGGCGCGCCGGGCCACCGCCTCGTGCCCATCGCGCAGCACGATCAACAGGTCGCCCGTGCGCGAGAGCACCTCCGCCGCCTGGCCATCCATGGTCGCGAGGGCCGAAAATCCGCTGATCGCATTCATCTGCCGTGCTCCGTCTCGATGGTCATCTCAGGTGCCAGCCCAGCGCTGCTGCCATTGTTCGGCGCGCGCGCGGTCCTCGTCGGGTCGCAGGGCCGCGCGGCGGTCAGGGATACGCGCGCCGGCCTCGCGGATCATATGAAGGTTTGCACGGAACAGCGTGACGCCCGCGAGGTCGGCGCCTTCGAGATTGGCGTGGCTGAGGTCGGCATAGGTCATGTCGCATTGGCCGAAGCGCGCGCGCGGCGCGACCATGCCGACACAGATCGCCTGGTACATCCGCGCGCCGGTCGCATCGGCCTCGGTCAGGTCCGCACCCGACAGGATGGCGTTCGAGAGGTCCGCGCCGCGCAGCACCGCACCCGCGAGCTTCGCCTCCAGCAGGATGGCCTTCGCCATCGTCGCACCCTCGAAGCGCGCACCCGCGGCCTTGGCCTTCTGCATGCCGGCCTGGGTGAGGTCGGCACCCGACAGGTCGCAGCCGGTCAGGTCGCATTCCGTGAACTGGCAGCCCGACAGGCCCAGCCCCTGTAGCGAGCGCCCGGCGAACATGCCGAACATGAACACCGTGCGGAAGAAGCGCGCACCCGCGAGGTTCGCCTCGCGCAGGTCGGATTCGATGAAGACGGCGTCCTCGCAGGCGGCGCCGGCGAGGTCGATCCCGTCGGTCCGGCACTTCATGAAGCGCGTCTTGGTCAGGTTCGCCTCGGCGAAGGAGGCGCGTGTGAGCCGGCACTGCACGATGGTCGCGACCTGCAGCGCCGCGCCGGCGAACACCGCGCCGCGCAGGCCACAATTCACCGCGCTCCAGGTCTGCGCCTTCACGCCGGCCAGGCGCGCCCGCGTCATGTGGCATTCGGCGAAGCTCGACTGCGCCAGGCAGGCACCCGACAGGTCGGCACCGTCGAAGCGCACATTCGCCGCGACCGATTCGCGGAAATTCGCGTCGCGCAGATTGGCGTTGGTGAAATCGGCGCCTTCCAGGATGGCGCCCGACAGGTCGGCACCCGCCAGGTCCGCGCCCGCCCAGCTTCGCTCGCGGCCGATCACCTCGCCGTCGCGCACCATCGCCTCGATCGCTGCGCGGCTCATGTCGGGCTCCGGCGCGGATGGATGCGCGCGCGACTGCGCTGGATACGCTCGTAGCGTGTCGCGTTGTCGCCATGTATGCGCGCCAGGTCGGCCTCGTGCAGGCTGCTGTCGCTGAGGTCGGTGCCGCGGATATCCGCGCGCGACAGGACTGCGCCCATGAGGTCCGCCCGCGTGATGCGCGCGGCCCGGAGGTCGGCCGCGGTGAAGCGCGCATTGCGCGCCCGCGCCAGGTCGAAGGTCGCGCCCTGGAGGTTGCTGTCGGAGAGGTCGGCATCGTCCAGCAGCGCGCGGTCGAACACCGCACCTGCGAGGTTGCTGCCGCGCAGGTTGGCGCCGGCACAGCGCGCGCCGGTGAAGCGTGCGCCTTGCAACGTGCAGTTTTCCACGAAGACGGCCTTCGACATCTCCGCCCCCGCGAAGACGATGCCTTCGGCCTTGATGCTGAAGAAGGTCGCCTGCGTCAAAATGGCCCCGGTGAAGTCGGCATTCCGCAGGTCGGCGTTGATGAAGATCGCCTTCTCGAACCGCGCGCCCGCCGCCCGCACGCCGGCGAGGTCGGCATCGAGCAGCATCAGCCCGGCGCAGATCGATTCCGACAGATCCGCTCCGGCGAAGGAGGTATCCCCCAGCATCGCGCCCGACAGGTCGGCGCGCAGGAAGCGGGCGCTGCGCATGTCCGCGCCGCGCAGCACGGCGCCGCGCAGGCGCGCATTGGTCAGGTCCGCCCCGCCGAGCTTCGCGCGGCCGAGATTGGCGCCATCAAGTTCCGCCCCGACCAGCACCGCGCCTTCGAGCCGGGCATGCGCCAGCACCGCGCGTTCGAGCCGCGCGCTGCTGAGATTGGCGCCGGCGAGGTCAGCGCCATCCAGCCAGGCGTCGGTCAGGTCGAAGCCCGAAAGGTCCAGGCCCGACAGATCCGCGCCGCACAGATCCGCACGGGCGGCGTTGCGCCGGCCATCCATCAGCCGCGCCCGCACCGCTGCATTAGCGCCCGCATCCAGGCGACGCGCCGGGTCCTGCTGGTCTGCCCCGTCGATGTAGCCCTGGCGCTGTGCCGCCTCGAAGTCGGTCAGGCGCTGCATCGCCGCCGGGTCGCCCAGCATGCCGCGCAGCACGCCGGCATCCCCGCCGGACGCCTCGATCTGCGCGGCATTGGCCTGCATCTGCGCCACGGTCGCGGCGGCCGAGAAACGCGGCGGCCCCGACGGGCGCTGCTTCGGGTCGACCGGCGTCATCCCGGCCTGGACCGCGACCTCGCGCGACTGCGCCTCCATCCTGGTGCGGATCTCGTTGCCGGCGACCTGGCGCTCGGCCGCTTCCTTGCGGACGCGCTCGATCACCGCCGGCAGGTTCTCGAGGCTCGGCACCGGCTCGGGCGCCTGGGGCGGCGGCGGGGCGTAGACCTCTGGGTCGAGGTCGAGCGCCACCAGCCTCTCGCGCGTCGCGGCATTCTGCTTGAGCGCACGCTGGTGGGCGCGCTTGGCGAGCAGGCCCTGCTCCTCGTTCATCACGCGTTCCGCCTCCATGTCGGGGTCGGGAACGATCAGCTCGGCCGGCACCAGCGCGCTGTCGCGCAGCGCCTCCAGCGAGCCGAATTCGGGGTCGAGCCGTTGCTCCACCACCGCCTGGAAGGCCGCGGTCGGCCGCGGCGCGCCCAGCATGTCGGCGCCAAGCACCAGGCGCGTGACGTCGCGCGCGTCTTCCTCCATCACGCGCGTGCGACCATGGTGGATCATCACAAGCCGCTTATGCGCTGGAAAAAACCAAACCGTGGTGAGCGAGAGTGGAATGTCCTCGAGCCCGCTGCCACCGCGGCGCTGGATCAGGATGCGCGGCTGGATACCCGGCAGGCGGCCGGTGATCTCGGGCTCGCTCGGGTGCATGTTGGCGATCGCGTAGTCCTCGTCGCCACGCAGGAAAGCGGCAAAGCGCTGGTCGGGGCTCGCGGCCATGAAAACGCGCCAGTCAGTGTCGCGCGCGAAGCCGGGGAAATCCTCCTCCAGCCACTTCTGGTCGTGCGTACCGGCCAGGCGCTGGCGTTGCGGCCAGCCAAGGTCGTGCGGGCCGTAATTGACCGGCTCGGGCGTGCGTGGCCGGTCGGCACCCTGGGGCAGCACGACGTTGGGCAGCGCAACGCGGAACCCGACGCCCTGGATCGGCACTTCGTCGATGCCGCGGCCGAGCGGATTCTGCGGGTACTTCGTGCCCCCGTAGGAGCGGTCCCAGCCCATCGGCATCTCGGTGAAGGGCATCGGCTGGGTGGGCACGCCGTCCTCGATATGGCGGTCGCCCACGGCTGCCACGCGCTTGGTCAGCGTACCGAGCCGCACAGATGTGGTGATGGTCTGTACCGGCCGCCCGCCCGGTGCGAAGGCGCTGCCTGACACCAGGAACTCCGCTGCCGTCTTGGGCAGCACCATGTCGAGCGGCGTTTCGGGTGGCAGCGCCTTGGCAAGGAACTTCCACATCGCCACCTCGCCCAACAACGCCGGGCGGTCGCCCATCGGGCAGAAGCTGACCGCCGCGACACTGAGGAAAAAGCGACGGCCGAATTCCATCGGCCGTGTCAGCACATTCAGGGCGAGCGGCTTGAAGGTCTTCATGCGGGCTGGCCGGCCGGCGTCACGGTGAGATCGCGACGAGGTCGGGCCGCGCCGGGTCGTAGCGGACCGGGAGGTTGCCGCCCGGGCTCAGAGCGGTCACCTCCACCATCGACATGACCCGCCGGATCGAGGCCTGCCAGGGCGGACGTCCCTCGGCGGTGACTTCCAGGTGGACAATGACGATGGGCATGCTGTTGCGGCGGCTCCCCGTATCCTCGAGGCGCAGGATGCGGGCGGTGGCTGGCAGGCCTTCGGCACGCACGCGCGATTCCTGGCGGTGCCGCAGATACGCCGGCCCATAGAAGAATGCCGGGATCGCCAGCACGACGGCGGCGATGAGTGCCAATTGCCAGAGACCGCGCATATGCCGTGCCCGCCTTCAGGAATGCAGCGTGAAGCCGGTCTTGACCGAAAACGTATAGGTGTAGGCCTTCATCGACTTGTTCTTGATCTCGACCGCGCCGTTGGCGATCGCGATGCCGAAATTATCGATCTTCATGCCGACCGTGCCGATCACCATGCCGATGTTCTCGATCTTGAAGCCGCAGTTGCTCTGCACGAAACCATAGGCATCGCCGTTCGTGGCACCCGTATTGTAGAAGTTGGGCGTGGTCTGCAACAGGTTCGGCGCGACGTGGTTGATGACCGCGGCGCTGGTCACTGTCATCGGCGAAGGCGTGGTGATGGTGATGGCACCGCCGATCGTCAGGGTCATGGTGCCGCCGACCGTATCGGTCACCGAACCACCAATGGTGCGGGTGACGCCGCCCGCCACGGTCTCGGTGATTGAGCCGCCAATGGTCCGCGTCTCGTTGGCCGCGTAGGTCTCGGTGACGTTGCCGGTCACCGTGCGTGTCTCGGTGCCGCCGATCGTCTCGTCGAATTTCTTGGTGACCTTCGTGGTCTTGTTACCCAGGATGGTGGTGGTCTCGTCGTTCTTGATGTCGGTGGTACGGTTGCCCGTGCCTTTCTCGCCGACTTTCCGGGTCTCGTTGTTCTCGACGATCGTGTTGAGGTCGTGCTCGGCGTTGACGAAGATCTCTTCGCTTCCCTTCTTGTCTTCGAAGCGAATCTCGTTGGCGCCGCTGCCGCCCATGGAAGAATTGGACTTTATGCCCGACTGCGTCTTGTTGGCTGGCAGCGCATACGGGACCATGTTCTCGGCGTTGTAGACGCGCCCGGTGACGATGGGGCGGTCCGGGTCGCCCTCGAGGAAGTCGACGATCACCTCATGCCCGATGCGCGGGATGTGCATCTGGCCCCAGTTCTTGCCCGCCCAGCCCTGCGACACGCGGATCCAGCAGGAGGAGGTCTCGTTCTTCTGGCCCAGACGGTCCCAGTGGAACTGCACCTTCACCCGACCGTACTTGTCGGTGTGGATCTCCTCGCCGCTCGGCCCGGTCACGATCGCGGTCTGCGGGCCCTGCACGAAGGGCCGCGGCGTGACGCGTTCGGGGCGGTAGGGCACCTTCTTCGGGATGGCGACGAAATCGTTGGAATAGCGCGGGTCGCGCCCCTCGCGGCCCCACGCCTCGACCGTCCAGTGGGTGTAGTCCTCGGCGTGGTGGCGCAGCTCGGTCACCAGCAGCGCCGGCGTCGACGCATCGGCGATCTCCAGCTGCATGCCGGCATGCAGCGGGCAGATCGAGCTTTCGCCGCGCAGCACCTCGTGGAAGGTCTCCTCGTTCTCGATGCGGTGCTTGGCCACGGCCGCGCCGGGCCCGGCGGCCTCGTAGATGCCGGGATAGTCGAAGCGTTCGCGGGACTTCATCTCGGCCACATTGATCGTGGTCGGCTGCGATGCCTCGAGCGACAGCGACGGGGTCTCGAAATTGAAGTCGCGCAGCGTCCACTTGCCGGACCGGACCACCATCTCCCAATCGAGGCGCGACACCGACGATACGCCGCCATCATCGCCCAGGTAGCCAACCTCGCCGATCGGGCAGGGCGTTGCCGAGCTGTTGCTGTCCGCCAGGATCATCTTGTGTTCGGAATCGGTGTGCGTGTGCCAGTAGAAAATGCCCTCCTGCTCCATCAGGCGCTGGATGAAGTCGAGGGCGCTTTCGCGGTACTGCACGACGTAGTCGCGCGGTTCGTAGCTGCCCATCAGCTTCTTCTCGACGCTGGTGACGCCGTGCAGCTGGAGCACCTCCATGATGATGTCGGGGATGGTTTTCTGCTGGAAGATCCGGCAGTCGCTGGTGCGCGACAGGAACCACAGGATCGGCACCACCTCGGCATGCCACTCCATCGAATCGCCGCTGCGGTCGGAAATGCCGCGGCGCAGCTTGCGGATGTGGCCGTGCAGCGGGCGCTGCGCGATCCCCGTGACGCCCTCGAGGTAGCCGAACTTGATGCGGACCGCAGTGCCGAGCAGCTTCGCGACATCGGCCGGCTTGGCCTGCGTCACGAATTTGACGTTGAACAGGAACGGCTGGGAGATACGCTCCTCGCCCTCCAGCTCCGTGAGCATCGCGACGTCTTCGCCAAGCGTCGTCTGGATGGCAAGCACACGGTCCGTCTGCGAATAGGTCACGTTACGCCTTCTCCGTCCGCCTGGTCCGTATCGGACCTGAACCATACAGTGCCGTCATGAACCGAAAAAGCCATCGGTTGGGGTGAAACCTGCGATGCACCTGCCGGCACGTCGATGAAGTGTTGCACAGAATGGCCCCGATCCGGGTGCGCTGTGCGCGCGGGCGGGGACGGCAGGCTTGGAATCGGCGCGCGGGTCGGGCTTTGTGGAGGCAGCATGGCCATCCCGACCCCTGCCCGCCCCCGGCTGCCCGCGGTGGCGCTGGCGTTCCTCATCATGCTGCCCGGCCTGGCCGGCGCGCAGGCACCGCCGGGCACCGCGGGCGGCGCGCCGCTGCGCGATGACCCGGGCGACTGGTGGGGCGACGTGCACCGCTGGACCGGTTCGGATGCCACGCGCCCGTCGCGCAGCGCGCGGGTGCCGGCGGCACCACCCGCGGCATCGCCCGACGGCGCCGGACGGGTGACCACCAGTGCGACGTCGCGGTCGAACATCCGGCGCGAACCATCGACGGGGGCGCCCGTGCAACGGGTGCTGCGTCCGGGCACGACGTTGAGGGTCTTCGACGAGGCGCCGGGCGGGTGGCTCCAGGTCGGCGAGGGCGATCAGCCGATCGGCTGGATCCATCGATCGACGCTCCAGGCGCCGTGACAGGCGGATCGCGCCTGGCGATGCGGCTGGGGCGCGCCTTTCGCCGACGAATGCGAGAGTCTCATCGAACCGCCCCCGAGGACCTGGGAATGTCCTGCGCAGTGGCCTGCTGCCGGTTCGATGGACGGCGGGTTTAGCCTGAACTGGCCAAGCGCTCGAACTCCCTGGGGCTGAGATACCCGATGGTCGAGTGCCGTCGCCTGGGATTGTCGAGCGCTCGATGTAGTCGAACACGTCGGCCCGGGCCTGGTGGCGATTGCGACAGACGCGGGCATGGGGACCTCCGATAGGGTTGGACCCTTGGCTCGCTGTCCACCAAAACAGCAGCAGGCCGGAGTTTCCCGACAACGGCGCCTCTAGCGGCAGGTCGCTTCATGCGTATCGAAGCCGTGGCGCCCCTCGTTCCGACCCACGTCGGCACGTCCGCCCGTGCCCTCCGCACCGGCGCCCCGTCATCGCCGCATGCCAACGCAGACCCGCGACGGAGCGCTTCGTCATCGCGGCACGCCCCGGCCACGTCTCCAGCATCGCGAAGGGTGCCGCGGCCATGCCGGCCGTGACGCGCCATGCGGCATCGGCGCGCCGGAGCGCGGTCGACGCAGGCCACGCAACTATCGACGCGCGGGAACGTTTTGCCGGATGACCTGAACGGCGCTGCTTCGCCGAACCGAGCAACGTTTGGCGCAACGCATGGAGCGCCGAAGCCGACCTCTGGGTGGTCGTCGACGTGTGAACGCACCGAACCGCCCAAGGAGACGCCACATCTTCACATTCCTGGCCTCTACCGCGACGCGGTCGCTCGAGCGGATCACCCTGGTCGATATCGGCGCCGCCGGTGGCGTCCAGAAGAAGTGGATGGCCCATCGCCGCCACATCCGCCCGGTGCTGTTCGAGCCGAACCCGGTTGAGGCCTCCCGTCTGCGGCCCCTGCTGGCTGCCTTTCCCGATGCGCTGGTGGTCGAGCACGGTCTCGCCGATACGCCCGGTTCCCGCACGCTGAACATCGCGCACTGGCCGGGCTGCAGTTCCCTCCTCAGCGCCGATCCCGCCGTCCTGGCGGGCTACAAGATCGGCCGGCTCTACGCACCGGTGCAGGAGGTGCGCGTGGAATGCGTGCGCTACGACGCGCTCCATGACAGCGGCGCGGTGCCGGCACCGGACGTCATCAAGGTCGACGTCGAAGGATACGAATACCAGGTCCTGTCGGGCTTCGGCGACCTTCTCCACGGCGTCATTGGGATCGAGGCCGAGTGCTGGCTCTACCCGGTCTTCCAGGGTCAGAAGCTGCTGCACCACGTGACCGCGCTGGCAGCGGATCATGGCCTCCGGCTGCGCCGGATCGAGACGGTCGAGGGCTTCGAGGGCGATCTCGTCTGCGTCAACGCGTACTTCACGCGCGGAAAGGCGGGTCAGCCGGATCTCACGGACGTCCAGCGACCGAAATACGAACGCCTCGAACGCGTCTGGGGGCTGACACAGCGATGACACCGGACCAAGCCATGCCCATTGCCATTACCCAAGATCCCGTCGCATCGGTCGGGCTCGCCCAGCCGCCGGCACAGCCGCTGCGAGCAGCCAGGCCGTCGAAACGCAAGCGCACCGCCGACGCCACGCCCACCCTCGCTGTGCCGGAGCAACCCCGGCCCGCGGCTGCCGAGTCGAAGCCGAGCCTGCGCGTTCCGTTCCTGCGGCCGAGCCCCCCAAGGCTCTCGGAGCTGACGGAGGGCTTGGTTGCGATCGAGGCGAGCGGCGTCTTCTCGAACTACGGCCCGATGAACTGCCGGCTGGAGGAAGGCGTTCTCACGCGGATCTTCAAATCCCCGGGCGAATGCCTGACCGTCTGCAACGCGACCATCGGCCTCATGCTCGCGATCAAGCAGGCCGTCGGCTGGCAACCGCGCGGCCGGTACGCCCTGATGCCGTCCTTCACCTTCGCGGCGACGGCGCATGCCGCCCTGTGGTGCGGCCTGACGCCGCTGCTGTGCGACATCGACCCCGACACCTGGCTGCCCGATGCCGACGCCGAGCAGGCGATGATCGAACGCCATGGCGACGCGATCGCGGTCATCCTGCCCAATGCGACCTTCGGGAACTGCCTGGATCTGGCCCGATACGACCGGATTTCGACGGCGCACGGCATCCCGGTGGTGATCGATGCCGCCGCCTCCCTCGGTAGTGTCGGCGCCGACGGCCGCGCCTTCGGGGCAGGCTGCGCGCACCCACTGGTCTTCTCGATGCACGCGACCAAGAGCTTCGCAACCGCCGAAGCCGGATTGATCTACTCCGCGGACGCCGGACGCATCGCGACGCTGCGCATGATGGGTAACTTCGGCTTCGGCGAGCCGCGCACGGCAACGATGCCCGGACTGAACAGCAAGCTGGGCGAGGTCTCCGCGCTGCTCGGCCTCGCCAAGCTCGACGAGTTCGAACGGATCACCCTGCATCGCCAGGCGATCTACGCGCTCTACCGCCAACTCCTCCCGGAGTTCGAGTTCCAGCACCTCACCGGTGCGCGGACCGCCCACCAGTTTGTCCCCGTCCTCCTGCCGGCGAACCTCGCCGGCAGGGTGCCGGAGGTCGTCGCCGCGCTCGCCGAGCAGGGCATCGGTGCCGGCCGCTATTTCGTGCCGCACCTCGCGGAACAGTCCTTCTTCCAGGCTTCCTGCATCGTCGACGCGCTGCCTGCGACGATCGCCACGAGCCGGCGGATCCTCTCGCTGCCGCTCTCGGACTCCATCACGCCGGCCGACATCGACCTCGTTTGCAGTGCGATGCGGCGGGCGTGCCGAAAGGTTGCAGACGCGCAAGCGCACACCCCTCGCCCGATGGTGCTTTCCACATGAACATCATGCTTCCCCCCGAGCGCGACGTGTCGCCCCCGGACGTCCTGGCCTCGGAACCCCGCATGCGTCGCGTGGATGTCGGCACCGTCATCGTGGGCGGCGGTCCGGCGGGCCTGGCACCGCTCATTGCCGCCAGCCGTACCGGGACGCTCGAGCGCATCCTCGCGGCCGGTGTCGTGGTCATCGACGGGCGGGACGCTATCGGCGCCGGGCAGATCGGCAGCTACGCCATCAACTCGGACAGCAGCGCCGATACCATCGTGAACTGCGTCTATGGCGACGCGCATCCGGCCCTCGCCGCGCTGCGCAGCCATCCGGCGACCCTCGCCGTCGCGTCGTACGGCCATGGGCCGGTCCCGCTGCCGCTTGTCGGGGCCTTCATGGCCGTGGTTGGCGATGTCCTGCACCGCATCCTGTCGACAGCGCCTGGCTGTGCCGTGCACCTGGGCAGCACGGCGCTCAATGCGCGCCTGGGCGGCAGCGGCGCCTGGCATACGCTCGTCAGGAACGACAATGACGGCACGCTGACCGAATTCCGATCGAGCCTGGTCGTGCTTGCCACCGGTGGCGCACAGCCGCTGTCTCGCCTGGGCAGCGAACTCGCAGCCGGCGTGGCCCTGCTTCCCCTGCATGGCCACAAGCTGATGCAGTCCGGGGAGGTCCTGGTGTCCGGCGGTCTCACGACGATCGAGCAGCGGCTGGCGGACGTGCCCGACCCCAAGATCGCCATCATCGGCAGTTCCAGCAGCGCCATGGCCTGCGCCCATCTGCTGCTGAATGGCGCGCTCGCTCCGCGCTTCGGCCCGGGCGCGATCAGCGTGCTGCATCGCCGTCCGTTGCGTGTCTTTTTTCCGACCGCCGCGGAAGCCCTCGCCGAAGGCTATGACGAATTCGGCCCGCAGGACATCTGCCCACTCAGCGGCTTCGTCTTCCGCTTCGCCGGGTTCCGTCTGGAATCGCGCGAACTGGTCATGGCGGCGCGCGGCATCGGCGGCCGCCCGCCCGAACCCCGTCTGCGCTTGGTGCGCCTGGGAACGGGGTCGGACGCCGCGGCCCGTGCGATCATCGATGACGTCGACCTGCTTATCGCCGCACTCGGCTACCGCCCGCGCGCATTGCCCATCCTGGCGCCGGCCGGTGAGCGTATCCACCTCCTCGCAGACGGCCCCGGAGCGCGCCAGCTCGTGGATGGGCAGTGCCGGGTCCTGGATAGCGATGGCGACCCGATTGCCGGCTTGCTCGGACTTGGCCTCGCATGCGGCTTCGTGTCGCCCGAAGCCGTTGGCGGTGAGCCGAGCTTCTCGGGGAACGATGTGGGCGCCATCATCGCGGAGCGCATCGGCGCGCTGGTTCCGGTGGCGTCGCGCGAGACGACAGCTTAGCGCCGGCCGAACCGGCATCCACTCGGCGTTGCCGCGGCGAGCATTGCCGCGGCGCCCGACCGTTGCGCACCATCCGCGCCAGCCTTGTGTTTATTCGACGCATCCCCCGGTTGCGGATCACCAGCCGCGCCGCCGCATTCGGCGCGGTCGCTCGATCGAACCGAGCGCAAAACTCGCAAATCACACATCACGATTTGGCGTGTTGAAACCGCCATTGCGCGACGATGCGGTGCCGCGTCCTGCGCTGTGAGCGCTTCGTATCCCAGATGACCACACCGAGGCCGCGCACCAATGCGACGATCGCGTCAGCGTCCGCGACGACGCAGCAGCGTTTCTCGCAATCGCATTCTCGAAACCGCGAGATTCGCGCCTGGCCGCACAAGCTTGCGTGGCCCTTCGAACGTTCTGACCGAGAGCCATCGCACCTCTCGCGACGGACACAACTCTCGAAGGGTCCCGCATGTCGGAATCGCCATCGCCAGGCGTCGTCCAAGCAGCTTTCCATGCGCGTGCCAGCGACAGTCGCACGCGCACCTGCATTGCCGTCACGGCACGCCGCACGTCTGCTGAAGCGTGGCCTTGATGTGCTGGGTGCCGGGCTGCTGCTGCTGATCCTGGCGCCGGTCCTTCTGCTGGTTCTTGGTGCCGTGTGCCTCGATGGCGGACCTGCCCTGTACCGTCACCGGCGGGTCGGCCTCGCCGGGCGCCGCTTCGGCTGCATGAAGTTCCGCACCATGATGCCGGCCGCCGACGAACTGCTGGCGCAGCACCTCGCGACCAACCCCGCCGCGGCCAAGGATTGGGATACACGGCGCAAGCTGACAAACGACCCCCGCGTGACACCCATCGGTGCCGTGCTGCGGGCGACCAGCCTCGATGAGCTGCCGCAGCTGGTGAACGTGCTGGTCGGCGACATGAGCCTCGTCGGGCCACGTCCCGTGGTCGCCGAGGAACTGCATCGCCACTACGGCGTCGTCGGGAAGGCAGCCTACCTCGCCGCGCGGCCTGGCATCACCGGCCTTTGGCAGGTGAGTGGCCGCAGCGACACGAGCTATCGCGAGCGCGTGGCGCTCGACATCCGCTACGCGACCGACTGGTCGCTGCTGCTCGATGTTCAGATCCTGCTGCGTACCATCCCCGCCGTCCTCGCCCGCCGCGGTGCCGTATGATGGCGCCGCTGGAATCAGGAGTGGCGGGCGAACCGGCCGTCAATACGCGGTCGCCGACGGCTGTCGACCGTGCGGTCGGCACGCGTATCCGGCGGCTGCGGCGCAGCAACGGCCTGACGCTGCGGGAACTCGGACGCGCCATCGGCGTCAGCGCGGTACAGCTCCAGCGCTATGAAACCGGTGCCTCGCGCGTCGCGGCCAGCCGGCTGATCGCCATCGCGAATGTCCTCGGGGCGTCGATCGATGCACTGCTGGGCGAACCCCGGGAAGGGGGTGTTGTTCCGGCGGTGACCGCTCGACGCAGCGACGTCGTGGAGTTGGTGCGGATCTTCAGCGACATCCACGATCCGGTGCATCGGTCCGCCATCCTCGCCTTCATCCGCGCCATGGCGCGCACGCTCGAAGTTCCCCTGTCGATGGGACCACCCTTCGCGCAGATGCTGCCCGGCGGGCTCACCGGGACCATTCCGGCAGACAAGTCGTGACCCCGGTCGTCAGCGTCGTCGTCGCGAACTTCAATGGCGCACCGCACCTTGCCGATGCGCTGCGCTCGATCCTGGCGCAGTCCCTGACCCAGATCGAGGTGCTGTTCGTCGACGACGCTTCGACCGACGGCAGCGTCGCGCTCGCCGAGGAAATCGCGCGTAGCGATCCGCGCCTGCTGATCCTGCGCCTGCCGGAGAATGCCGGACCGGCGGCAGCGCGCAACCGCGGGCTGGCGATGGCGCGCGGCGCATGGGTCGCGATAGTCGACAGCGACGACATGATCCATCCCGACAGGCTGCGGCGGCTGGTCGCAGCGGGCGAAGCGGCCGAAGCCGACATCGTCGCGGATGACATGCTCATCTTCCAGGACGACCACGCAACGCCGCCGCGGAGGCTGCTGCACGGCAGCCTTGCGGCTGTCCCGTCCTGGATCGGTGCGAATCAGTACATCCGCGCCAACCGCCTGTTCGCGCGCGATGTTCCGCTCGGCTACCTGAAGCCCCTGATCCGGACGGAGATCCTGGCCTGCTGGCGCATCCGCTACGCGGAAGACCTGCGCATTGCCGAGGACTATGACCTGATCCTGCGCCTGCTGGCGCGCGGCGCCCGCTTCCGCCTGGTGCCCGACCTTCTGTATTTCTACCGACGGCATTCTGCGTCGATTTCGCATCGCCTGGCTCCCGCCGCGATGGATGCGATGATCACGGCGGATGCACGGTTCCGCGCCTGGATGGGTGGCACGGGTGCCGCACCGTTGCGGGCCGAACTGGATCAGCGCCTCGCGAGCATCCACGCGGCATCAGCCGCGGAAGCGGCGATCGCCGCGCTGAAGACGCGCCAGCCCATTGTGGCTCTGGCGGCACTGGTGCGGCAGCCGCGCGCCATCCCGATCGTGCTGCGACTGGCGGCCCCCTCGCGACTTCTGCGCAAACTGCGCGCGCGCCGTGGCGTGGATGCGCCGGCGCCGGCCCAGCACCACAGCCGGCCCGTCATCTGCGTCCTGTCGCGGCAACGCCTGACCGCCGGCGCGAATGGCAGCTCCGCCTACCTGATCAGCCTCTGTAGCGCCCTGCGCGACGCAGGCTTCTCGCTGCGCCTGATCTGTCCCTCGCCGGCCACCCTGGGAAGGGTTCCCGTGCTTCGCATCGCCGGCGAGGGCGACGTGTTCGACCACGTCGCACTGCGCGGGACCTTCCGCATCGGCGGGTGGTTCGTGGCGCGCGACCCTCGCGTGATCCTGCACGCCACGCTCGGCATCGCGGACCGATTGGCCCGACGGTTCGGCGTGACGCGCCTGTCCAGCTTGGCACGGCCGGCACCCTATGCCGTCGCGGCGCCTTGGACGATCGACGACTTCCTCTTTGTCGCAGCCGCGGCGCGCGGCTCCGCGGACGTCGTCATCGCCGATTACGCCTTCCTCACCCCCGGCATACCCTATGTGCTGCGCCCTGGCGCGACATCCGCCGTGGTCATGCACGACCTCATGTCCAGCCGGCCCGGCGCCTTCGCCGCACTGGGCGCGCGCGACAGCGTTGCGTCGCTCGACACCGCTCAGGAAGGCGCGCTTCTCGCCGGTGCACAGATCGTCATTGCGATTCAGTCGGACGAGGCGGCGACCGTACGGCGCATGCTGCCCTCGGACCGCACCGTGGTCGTGGCGCCGATGGCTGTGGTGCCGGTCGCCGCACCGCAGCCGGGGGATGGCGACGGGCTGCTGTTCGTCGGCAGCGCGACGGCGCCGAACGTCGATGGGCTGCGCTGGTTCCTCAGCGACATCTGGCCGCGCATCCGCGCGGGCCGGGACCAGGCCCGCCTGAAGGTCGCCGGCACCGTCTGCAACGCCTTCTCCCAGACCGAATGGCCTGCGGGCGTGACGCCGCTGGGCCGCGTGGACGACCTCTCCGCGCTGTATCGGCGCGCGGACGTCGTGGTCTCCCCTCTGCGGCTCGGATCGGGCCTCAAGATCAAGCTGGTCGAGGCGCTGGGCCAGGGAAAGGCCGTTGTCGCCACCACGGTTACCGCCCAGGGCGTCGGCGACCTGCTGCACGGCGCCGTTGCCATCGCCGATGCGCCGGGGGTCTTCGCGGACGAGGTGCTCCGCCTCCTCGCCGACGCGCCGCTGCGCGGCCAGCGCGCAGCCGCAGCCCTGGCGGTGGCGCGGGAGTCCTTCTCCGCTGATGCGGCCTACGCCGCCGTCATCGACCGCCTGACGACCCGCTGCCCCGAGGCGACCGAGGCAATCCGATGCGCCGCATGAAAGCCATCCGCCACGCGGCTCAACACCAGATCAACGGGAGCGTGCCGTGAACACGATGAACCACACCCCCGGCGCGCTGTCGGGTGGCGCCACCCGGATCTCCCAGACGTCGAGCCCAGGGCCCGCCTTCATCTCCATCGTCGTCCCCGCGTTGAATGAGGAACGCTACATCGAGGCCTGCCTCGAATCCCTCGTCGGGCAATGGCCCGAAGGCTCCTACGAGATCTTGGTCCTGGATGGCGGCAGCACCGATGGAACCGCGGCGATCGTGGATGCATTCCATTCGCGCCACGCCTCGGTCGTTGCGCTCGCTAATCCGCGGCGCACCCAGTCCGCCGCCATGAATCTTGCTGCGCAACTGGCCTCGCCACGGTCGACGGTGCTGCTGCGCGCCGACGCGCATGCGCTCTATCCACCCGACTTCGCCAGGCGCTGCGTGGCCGCGCTGCTGCAATCCGGCGCGACATCCGTGGTTGTGCCGATGCGCACGCAGAGCAGGCCCGATGGTGGCATGCAGCACGCGATCGCGGTCGCCCAGAGTAGTCGCCTGGGCAATGGCGGCGCCGCGCATCGGATGGGCAGCGTCTCCGGCTTCGTCGAGCATGGGCACCATGCCGCCTTCGACCGCGCCTTCTTCCGGTCGATCGGCGGCTATGATGAGAGCTTCACGCACAACGAGGATGCCGAGCTGGACGTGCGGGCCCTCGCCGCAGGCGGTCGCATCTGGATGTGCGCCGAGGCACCGGTCGTCTACTACCCCCGCGAATCCCTCGAGCGTCTCGCAGCGCAATACTTCCGGCACGGCACGGGTCGGGCGAGGACGCTGCGCAAGCACCACCTGCGGCCGCGACCGCGACAATTGATTCCCGTGGCGGCGCTCGGCGGATGTGCCGCAGGGCTCGCGATCGCGCCGTTCGGTCCCATGCTGGCGGCGGTCGCTCTGCTCTACCCGGCCGCCTGCCTGGGCTGGGGCGTCGTGCAGACGGTGCGTCGCGGCGACGCGCGCCTGATGCCGGCCGGCCTCGCCCTGATGACGATGCATCTGTCGTGGGCGCTCGGCTTCATCGCGACCTATGCGAAGCCGCGGCCACGGGCGATGGCCCAGCGCTTCGCGCTGCCGGCAGCCACGCCGATGCGTTGGCCTGCCGATGCATCCCAGACCACCGATGAACGTTGAGACCATGAATCGCCTTGCCGAGCCCCGCACGTCGGGCATGCCCACTGAAGGACCAACCGCGCCATGCTGAACTTTCCATCCGCGGGTCCGTACGGGCCGTCTCCCGCCCCGTCCTCGCCGGCCGATCCGCCGCCCTTCCAGTGGTTGCCGGCGGGCATTGCCTTCATCCGGCGACGACTTGTCCTGATCGCCGGCTGTGCCGCGATCGGCGTCGCGCTGGGCGTCGCCTACCTGGCAACCACGCGGCCGCTGTTTACCGCGGTGGCGACCCTCACGATCGACACGCGTCGCGCGCATCCGGCCGGCAGCCAACAAGCCTCCGGCGACTGGCAGTCCGAGAGCGCCTATGTCGAGAGCCAGGTGGAGCTGATCCGCTCGCCAGCGACGCTCCGTGGGGTGGTCGAGCGGCTGGACCTGGAGTCCGATCCGTTCTTCACGCCTGGTGAGCCGGGGCCGGTTTCCAGGACCGTGGCCGTGCTCAAGCGCTGGCTGACCGGGGCGGGCTCCGCGAGCACCACCCTTGATCCGGCGTTGCGCGCACAGGCGATGGCCACCACCGCGCTGTCGCGGATGCTGGAAGTCTGGCGGGTTGGCACGACGTCGGTGGTCGAGATCCGGCTGCGTACGCCGGACCGCGATCTCTCGGCCCGGCTCGCGAATGCCGTGACGTCGGCGTACATGGACCAGCAGCTGGTGGCGATCTCCGACACCACGCGCCGTGCCGGCGGATGGCTCGAGACGCGCATCGTCGAATTGCGCGGCCAGGCCGTGGCCGCCGACCGCGCCGTGCAGGAATACAAGGCGCGCAACAACATCGTCGATGTCGGCACCGCCGCCGGGCTCGGGCTGCTGAACGAACAGCAGCTGGGCGAACTGAACCTACAGGTGGCCGCCGCCCGCGCGCGGCTCGCGGAGGCGCAGGCGCGCTACCATCGGGCCCGCACCAGCACTGTGAATGGTGTGACCCAGGGCGTTGTGACGGACCTCGGCACCAACACGGTGATGGCGCAGCTGCGCCAGCAATTCCTTGAATCGTCACGCCGCCTGGCCGAGCTGACCGCGCGGCAGGGACCAACCCATGGCGCCGTCGTCCTGCAGCGCAACGAGGTGGCCGGGCTCGAGCGCAGCATCCAGAGCGAGCTGGCGCGGCTGACCGAAACCTTCCGGGGTGACTTCGAGGTGGCGGAAGCCAACCTCGTCGCGATCCAGGAGCGGCTGGCCGAACAGATCGCCATCGCGGCGCAGACCAACATCGAACGCAGCGAGCTTCGTTCGCTGCAAAGCTCCGCCGACGCCTATCGCCAGATCTACGAGACCTTCCTGCAACGCTACACGCAGGCGATGCAGGACCAGTCCTACCCGATCTCCGACGCCCGGGTTGCGGCGCCGGCGCTGGCGCCGGCCGATCCCAGCCATCCGCGCAGCGCCATCGTGCTGGTGGTGGCACTCGGGCTTGGCCTCGGGCTCGGCATCGTGAGCGCGGTGGCGCGCGAGGCGCTGGACGGCTCGGTCCGCACCGTGGCGCAGCTGCGCCAGGCGACCGGCCTCGACTGCCTGGGCGTCGTGCCGCAGGAACCCGCGCTCGCCTTCACGCGCAACGGCACTTGGCGCCGTGCGCTGCGCACCAGCGCAGCACGCGGCGACGTGCTCATCCCCACCGCCTTCCTGCGCGCCGCTGCCGACCGTGACTCGGGCATTGCCGAAGCGGCCCATGGCGTGCGCGTTGCCGGAACACGCCATTCGGCGCGCGGGCGGGATGTGCGCATGATCGGCTGCGTCGCCACGCGCAACGGCGAGGGTGCCAGCACCTTCGCAGCCAACCTCGCCTTCGCCGCCGCGGCGGAAGGGCAGCGCACGCTGCTGGTCGACTGGAACGCCGCTTCTCCCTGGCTGACGGAAGCCCTGTCGCTCGGCGGGCGCGTCGGCGTGCAGGAAGTGGCAGCGGCCGAAGTCGCGCTGTCCGAAGCCGTCTGGACGGATCCCGCCACGGGACTGCATTTCCTCGGCCAGTCGCAGGCCGGCAAGGGAAAGCGCCTTCCGCCTTCCGCCGCGGCAGCGCGCGCGCTGCTGGGCAGGCTGCGGGCGGCCTATGATGTCGTCGTGCTCGACCTGCCGCCGCTGCTGGCCAGCAGCAGCGCCGTCCTGCTCAGCGACACCATCGATGGCTTCGTGCTGGTCTCGCAGTGGGGCGGCACGCCGCAGCCCATGCTGGCGGAGGCGCTGTCGCGTCTCGCCGCGGCCGACGCCCTGTTCCTGGGCGCGGTGCTGACCCGCTGCGACCAGCCGCGGATGCGGCTCTATGCCGGGGAGGTTTCGCGCCAGCCGTCGATGCGCCCGGCGCTGCCCATCACGGCGGGCTGAGGCGCATCACGGCGCCTTCGCATCGCCACGCCGCAGCAGCCGCCTGGCGTCTGCT
>LNEW01000017.1 GCA_001464375.1 Rhodospirillales bacterium Ga0074136
GGCGGCCAGGTGGCGGCCAGCAGGTCACCCGGCGTCAGGCGCAGTTCGCGCATCGCCGCAGCGAGGCTGACCGTGTTGCCGGCGATGATGGCGATGGCGGCGCCCGCCGCCACCCCAGCCAGGCCGAACGACGTCCCGGCCAGCACCGCGACGGTGGTCAATCCGGCGCCCAGCATCGTGATCCTGAAATGCAGCCCCGATCGGCCACGACCGAGCAGTACTGCGGTCGACAGCCACCCGACAGCCTGCGCGATGGCCGAGGGCGCCAACAGCATGAGCACGACCGTCGCCCCGCCCCAACGCGCACCCAGCACCGTCAGCACCGCCAGGTCGGCGACCACGGCGAGGCCCAGCATCAGCGGCGCCGCCACGTTCAGCATCAGCCGCAGGGTGGTCGCGAAGGCCCGCGCGGCGGCCGCGCGGTCGGCCTCGAGCCGCACCATCGCCGGCAGGAAGGACACGAAGACCGGCCCCACCAGCACCGCTTCCGGGATGCGGACGATCTGCGCGGCAAGCGTGTAGACGCCAAGCTGCTCGACGCCGAGCAGGCGCCCGACCAGCAGGCAGTCGATGGATCGCGCGAACAGCGTCAGCAGGTTGGACCCCACCATCGGCGCGCCATGGCGGACCAGGGTGTCGAGCGCCTGGCGTTCCGGCCTGGCGCGGATGCGCAAGCCGGCGAGGGTCACCAGCACCAGCGCCTTGATGGTCCAGACCACCAGTTGCTGGGCCACCAGGCTCCAGGCCCCCCAGCCTTGCAGGGCGCCGTACAGCGCGACCGCCGTGCTGACCACGGCGGCGCCGACATCGCCCACGGCGAAGATCCAGGTCGCGCCGCCGCGCTGGATGCGTGCAGCGGGCACGCCGCACAAGGCACCCAGCACCAGCGTCGGCGCCAGCCACTGCAGGATCGGCGAGATCTCCGGATGCGACAGGACGGCCGCGATCAACGGGGCCGACGCGAACAACACCAGCGCGAGCACGATCGCCTGCGCCATCGTCGCCCAGAACATGGTGGCTTCGACCGTCCCGTTCGGATCGGGCGCGCGCACCAGCGCTGGGCCCATGCCGCCCTCGGCCAGCGTCATGACGATCAGGACCACCGGCATGGCCAGTGCCACCATGCCGAAATCGGCCGGGCTCAGGATCCTGGCGAGCACGGGAAACAGCATGAACTGGAGCGTCAGCCGGAAGGTGCTCGATCCCGACAGCAGCAGCACGTTCAGTGCGAGCCAGCGGTTCGACCGGCGCGGCGGCAATACGACCATGCGATCCTCGCGCCGGGGGGATCGGTGTTGTCCACCTCGCCTCGGCTCCGGCGCGGCACCGACGCACGTAACGACCCAGGGTCCGGGGAGTTGCCGGCGAACCACGATCCACTACGCATTAAAAAATTCCACGCCAGCGTCGCGTCAGCGTGAAACCGGGGCCCAGGGCCGCCGTTTATCCGTACGATCTATTGCACGTTGCGCCACGAACCGTCGCATGGAAACGAAATGCCGAAACCGGGCCGCTACGCCGTCGTCTTCAAGTCCTTCCACTACGACGACTTCGTTGCGCGCCGCCTGGCGCAGGTCGTCGCCTCGGCCCCGTCGGGCGACGTTTTCATTCTCGTCGACGAAACACGCGCCGCGGCTGGACCCATCCCGTTCGACCGGGTGATCCGGTATCGCGAGGAACAGGTGGTCGCGCTGGGCCTGCCGGCGATCTCGAAGGGCCCGCTGCTGTGGTACAATGCGGACTACTCACTGTACTATTTCCAGCACCTGCATCCCGACTACGACTACTTCGCGGTGGTGGAATACGATGCGGTCCCGAACATCAACCTGGACGTCATCATCGACGCCTGCCGCGCCGACGCCCTCGACTTCGTGGGGCAGCCGATCGTGAAGCCGCTCGACATCTACTGGTGGACCAAGTCGATGCTGCGCTTCTATGCGCGCCCGGCGATCCGCCCGGCATTGATCTGCGCCGCGGTGTTCTCGGCCCGGGCCGCGCGCCATCTCGCGGCACGGCGCATCGAGCACGGCAGCACCTACGACCTGCCGGATGCACGGCAATGGCCGATCGGCGAGGCCTATGTCGGCACGGAACTGGCGCTGCAGGACTTCAGGATGCGCGACCTGTCATCCTTCGGGCGCTTGCAGCGCTACGACTGGTGGCCGCCGGTCCATGAGGCGGAACTCCGCGGCCTGGGCGGGGAGGTCTTCGTCCACCCCGTGCTGACCGGGCGCCGCTACGTGATGTCGCTGTTCAAGAGCGGCATCGTGTCCGGCTTCATCGTCATCGCGAAAACCATGCTGCGCCCCATATTCGGCGGCCGTCGCACCGCGACGCGGCAGCCGCGTTCAACCTGGGAGGCCGTGCCTGTCGCGCCCGCATCGCCAGCGGAGCCCGGGCGCGCGGACCAGGCTCGGTAATGCCGGGCGCAACGCCGTCAGGCGGCCTGCGCCGCCACCGCGACGGCGATGGCCCGTGCCAGTTCGGATTCCTGAAACGGCTTGCTCAGCACGGGCCCACCGAGCGTGCCGGTATCCACAGGCCCGCCGCTCATGAACACATGGGGAATGCGCCGGACCTGCCGCACAGCCTCGACGACGGCAATGCCGCTTCCGCTCGCCAGCTTGGCGTCCACGATCATCAGATCCGGCAGCGACTGCAAGGCGGTGGCCACGCCGTCCTGCTCGGTGCGAACCACGGCGCAGACGTCATGGCCCATGGTGCGCAGGATCTCCGCGAGCAACATGCCGATGATCGGATTGTCCTCGACGATCAGGATGCGCAGCGAGCTCATGCGGCGCCCCGTGCGTTGCCTGCGTGGTCGGACGGCAGCATCCTCATGCCCAAGCCAACCCCTTTTCAGACGCCGAAGCGCCGGCCCGATCCAGTCGCCTTCGTTGTCATCCGATGCCGGCAGATCACCTCGAAATGCCTGCGGCGATGGCATCTGGACGACGTCTTCCGCAACAGCCTGAAATGTGCGGCCCAGCACCGAAACATGCAAGGTATCTTGCTCAGCCGTGCTAATGTTTGACTGTGATGGCGAAGCTTCGGATCGCGCCGTCTCTTCAGCGCACCGCCGCAGGCACTCCACGCGTAGCGATCGTTCTGGGGTTCAGCTCTTCATTCCCGACACTGCGAGGACACACTGACAAGGCGCGCCACACGGAAAGCAGAAGCTTCGGTCGCACTCCCCTCCCCGCCCCGTGGGCCGCGGGTGACAAAGAAGGCTGCGCCGCCCTCCGACGGGCTCCTGGTCGTTGGCATCGGCGCATCGGCGGGCGGGCTGGAAGCCTGCCGCAATCTCGTGGCGGCCATGGGGACCGACGAAGGAACGGCGCTGATCCTGGTCCAGCATCTCGACCCGTCGCATGAAAGCATGCTGGTCGACCTGCTTGCGTCCCACACCACCATGACGGTGCGCCAGGCGACCGACGGGATGCCGGTCGAAGGCGGCCATTTGTATGTGATTCCGCCGGGCACGTATCTGTCGTTGCGCAAGGGCGCGCTCAAGCTCTCGGAACCGCAGTCGCGGCATGGCAGCCGGATGCCGTTCGACTTCCTGCTGCAGTCGATGGCACAGGAGGTCGCCTTGCCGATGGCCTGCGTCGTGCTGTCGGGCACCGGGTCGGATGGCAGCGCCGGCGTCACGGCCATCAAGGCGGCCGGCGGCCTGGTCATCGCGCAGGATCCCGAAGAAGCCGCGCATGACGGCATGCCGCGCAGCGCCATCGCCACCGGCGCGGTGGACCGTGTGCTGCCGATCGCCGGCATGCCCAAGGTGCTCGCCGCCTATCGCCGGCGCATCCTCGCTGGGTCGCGCAAACCTGTCGATCCGCCGGAAACGGCGGCGCCCGACCTCGTGCCCGACATCATCGCCTTGCTGCGCGACAATACGGGCCACGACTTCACCCTGTACAAGCCCGGCACGCTGCGTCGCCGGATTGCCCGCCGCATGGCGATGGCCGACATTGATGCTACGGCAGTCGATGCCTACCTCGACCTGCTGCGGCGCGATCCCGCCGAACTGGAACGGCTCTCGAAGGATCTGCTCATCCACGTGACCGGCTTCTTCCGCGATCCGCAGGTCTTCGCCTACCTCGCCGCGTCCGTCATCCCGGACCTGGTCGACCAGGTCACCGGCGACCAGGCGCTGCGCATCTGGGTTCCGGGCTGCAGCACCGGCGAGGAAGTCTATTCCCTGGTCATGCTGATCCGCGAACGACTCGCGACCGTGCAGCGCACCCTGCGCCTGCAGATCTTCGCCTCGGACATCGATCCCGACGCCGTGGCCCGCGCCCGGGATGGTCTCTATCCCGAATCGATCGAGGCCGACGTGACACCCGAAAGGCTGGCGCGCTTCTTCACCAAGGAGGGCGGCGGCTACCGCGTCACCGCCGAGCTGCGCGGGCCCATCGTCTTCACGGTGCAGGATGTCCTGGCCGATGCGCCGTTCTCGCGGCTCGACATGGTGTCCTGCCGGAACCTGCTGATCTACCTCAGCGCGGAAGCGCAGAAGCGGGTCATCGCGCTGTTCCACTTCGCGCTGCGCCCGGGCGGTATCCTCCTGCTCGGCAATGCCGAGACGGTCGCCCAGGCGGCCCCGCACTTCGAAGCCCTGTCCAAGACCATGCGGATCTACCGGCACATCGGTCGCAGCCGTCCGGGCGAACTGGGCTTCGTGCTGGGGTCGGGCGGCGGCGATCGCGTCCAACGGATGCCCGGCCGAGCCCGCGGCGTATCGCGCAACGACGTTTATGCCGAGCTCAGCCGCGGGCTGGTGATGGACAGCTTCGCCCCGGCGGCGGTGCTGATCGACCAGAAGATGGAATGCCTCCATTCCCTGGGGCCGACGGAGCGGTATCTGCGGGTGCCCATCCTGGCCATGGTGCCGCGCGCCGTGCGCACGAAGCTGCGCTCCGCCATCCAGCGCGCCGTCCAGGACAAGGCACGGATCACCGTGCCGGGCGGCGAGATCAAGCAGGACGGCCAGGTCCTGCGTTTCGACATCGACGTGCAGCCGGTCCGCTCGGATGACGAGGATTTGTTGCTGGTCTGCTTCGTGGCGCGGCCGACACCCTCCGCGACGCCGGACGCTCCCGCAGTGCAGCGGAACGTGGCGAATGTCGCCGACCTCCAGCACGACCTCGATGCCACGCGCGTGGAGTTGCAGGGCGCGATCCACAACCTCGAAATCTCGAACGAGGATTTGAAGGCCTTCAACGAGGAGGCGCGGTCGGCGTCCGAGGAATACCAGTCGGCGAACGAGGAGCTGCTGACCTCCAAGGAGGAACTGCAATCGCTGAACGAGGAACTCACCGCGCTCAATACGCAGCTGCAGGAAACCCTCGAACGCCAGCGCACGACGTCCAACGACCTGCAGAACGTGCTGTACAGCACGGACGTGGCCACGCTGTTCCTCGACACCGAGTTGCGAATTCGTTTCTTCACCCCGGCGACCAAGGAACTTGTCAGCGTCATCCCGGCCGATATCGGCCGGCCGCTGTCGGACCTGAACCTGCTGGCCTCCGATCGCGCCCTGCTGGCCGATGCGCGGACAGTGCTGGAGCAGCGCACGCCGATCGAACGCGAGATCGCCGGGAGCGAGGGGCGGTGGTACGTGCGCCGTGTCCTGCCGTACCGGACGCTGGACAATGGCGTCGAAGGCGTCGTCATCACCTTCGCCGACATCACCGAGCGCCGCCGCGCCGCCGAGGCGCTCGAGCAGGCCAAGCAGCAGGCCGAAATGGCCAATGCGGTGAAGTCGCGCTTCCTCGCCGCCGCCAGCCACGACCTGCGCCAGCCGCTGCAGACGCTGTCGCTGCTGCAGGGGCTGCTGGCAAAGACGGTCGAGGGTACGCGGCCGCGGGAATTCGTCACGCGGCTGGGCGACACGGTCGGCGCCATGTCGGAGATGCTCAACACGCTGCTCGACATCAACCAGATCGAAGTCGGCACCATCAACCCGGAGATCTCGAGCTTCCCGATCAATACGATCTTCGATCAGCTCAGGAACGAATTCGCCTATCACGCGAATGCGCAGAACCTCGGCTTCCACATGGTCGCCTGCAAATCGTGGATCGACAGCGATGCGCGCCTGCTCGGCCAGATCCTGCGCAACCTGCTGTCCAATGCGCTGAAATACACGCGCGAGGGGAAGGTGCTACTCGGCTGCCGCCGCCATGGCGGGATGCTGCGCATCGAGGTCTGGGATACCGGCATCGGCATTCCCGAAAGCGAGCGCCAGGCGGTCTTCGACGAATACCACCAGCTCAGCAATCCGGCACGCGAGCGCAGCCGCGGCCTGGGCCTCGGCCTGTCGATCGCGCGGCGCATGGCGGAACTGCTGGGCCACCGCATCAGCGTCCGGTCCTGGGTCGGGAAGGGTTCGGTCTTCACGGTCGAGGTCCCCCTGCGCGCGGGTGACGCGGCAGGACGAACCGAGGCCCGGCAGCCTGCCACCGCCGAGACCGCGACGGATGAGCGCCGGGGCGGTGCCATCCTGGTTGTCGAGGACGATACCGATTTGCGGGAGGCTCTGCGGGCCTTCCTGGAAAGCGATGGACACAGCGTGACGGTGGTGGCGGACGGTGTCGCCGCGCTGGACCTGGTGGCGCAGGGCAGCGTCGAGCCCGATCTGCTCCTGGTGGACTTCAACCTGCCGAACGGCATGGACGGCTACCGGACCGCGACGCTGTTGCGGGACGCGCTGAAACGCGAGATCCCGACGGTGATCCTGACCGGCGATCTTTCGGCCACCACGCTGCGGGACTACGCGCTGCCGCGCTGTGTGCGGCTGTACAAGCCGGTGAAGCTCGATGAGCTGACAAACGCGGTCCAGGGCCTGCTCGCAGCCCCTGATTTGGCCGACGCACCGCCGATGTCGGAATCGGCACCCCCCGCGACGCAACCTTAGGCCGCGCCGCGCATTAGGCGTGTTGACGCTGCGCTTCCGCGGCCGAGAGGACTCAAGACTTGCGGGACCTGCGACCCGACCCTGGTGTCGATGGTCCGGTGGATCGACCGGCCTGGCTGGCGACCTTCCTGTGCATCATCGGCCTTATCGTGACCCTCGGCGGATCGTCGCTGGGTGCGATGTTGTTCCTGGCCGCCTGGGTGCTGGTTGCGGCGCCGCGCCTGGACGTCTGCCTGCGGCTGGTGTTCCGCGCGCCGTGGGTGTGGCTGGTGCCGGGGCTCGCGCTGGTATCCGTGCTGTGGTCGCAGGCGCCGATGATCACGCTGCGCGCGGGCGTTCAATTGGCGCTGACCGTCGGCATCGCATCATTGGTGGCCGGCTTCCTGAAGCCGCGCGCCTTCGTCTCGGCCATGTCGGTCAGCCTGCTGGTCGGCGCGCTGCTGTCACTGGCCTTCGGGCGGTACGGCGTGGACGGCATGACCGGCGCCACCGTCTTCCTCGGCATCTTCGCCAGCAAGAACACCATGGCGCTGTTCATGTCGCTGCTCGCGATCTTCGCGGCCGCGGTGATGCTGGACCGTGGGCAGCCAACCCCGCTGAGGCTGCTCGCGGTGGTGTCGTTCCTGCTCAGTATTCCCTTGCTGCTGATGGCGCGGTCGGCGGGGGCGCTGATCACCACCGTGGCGTCGCTGGCGGTGCTGATCGCGACGATCGTCTTCGCGCGGCTGCAGCGTCGGGAGCGGATCCTGGTGGGCACGGGCGTCGCCGCCCTTCTTGTTCCGGCCCTGGCGGTCGTGCTGCTGCTGGCGGTCAACGGGACGCTCGGCGAGGTCGCGACATCCTTCCTGACCGAGGTGCTGGGCAAGGACGCGACGCTGACCGGACGCACGCTGTTGTGGCGCACCGCGCTGGCCGAGATCGACAAGCGGCCGATGCTGGGCACCGGCTACTATGCGTTCTGGTTGCAGGGCAATCCGCTGGTGGAATCGATCTGGCGGGATTTCGGGATCGGCTCCCGCATGGGCTTCCACTTCCACAACACGGTCCTGGAATTCGCCGTGGAACTGGGGTGGCTGGGCGTCGCGGCACTCGCGACGACGCTGACCTTCGCGGTCGCCCGGATCCTGCGGCTCGCCATGGCGGACAGGACGCCGGCCACGGCGGCACTGGTCGCGACACTCTTCTGCCTGATCGGGCGAATCATTGGCGAGGTCGACATTCCCTATCCCTTCGCGATCGGCAGCTTCCTGTTCTTCACGATTGCGGCCTACGGCGCCGACCATGCGCGCGCCGTGCGTCGAGCGCGCGCGCCTGCGGCGAAGCCTGCATCGCCTTGGTCGGCGGCGGCGTCCTCCTGATGGATGTTGGCATTCCCATGCATCGCACGACGCCCCGCTACGCCTGGGTATTGGCCGGCACGCATGATGCGCAGGGCCGCGGCGATGCACCGGAACCACGCTCCGAGTTCGACGCCTTCCTCGGGCGGTACGGCGGAACCCTGTTCTCGCTGTCGAGCGGTGGCGTGCCTGGTCCGGTCATGCCGGTCCTGGTCCGGCGCTTCGCCCTGGCCGCCCAGGTCACGGCCCGTTCGCAGGGCTTCGACGCCATCCTCGCCTCCGGCGAGGATATCGGTGTCCCGCTCGCGCTTGCGTCGATGCTGCGGCGATCCCGCGTGCCGATCCACATGATGTTCCACGGCCATCACCTGGATTCCTACAAGCTGCGGCGGCTCGCGCCCGTGCTCCGGCGCCTGGAGCATGTGCATTTCCATTGCCTGTCGGAATCACTCAAGGCGCGCACCCAGGCCGTGCTTGGAATCCCCGATGAGCGCTGCCACGCGACCGGATATGGCGTGGATACGCGCTACTTCGGCGGCGCGGCCTTTGCGGCGGACGGCCCCATCGTCAGCGCCGGGGCCGCCAACCGGGACTATCCGACGCTGGTTGCCGCGGCCGGCGACCTGCCGGTCGACGTGCGGGTCGCGGCCGACAGCACCTGGATGCCGCCCGATGCCGCCGATGCCGACATGCGCTGGCCGGCCAATGTCGATATCCGGTCCTATGGCGACTACGCCAACCTGCGCGGCCTCTATGCCCGTGCGCGCTTCGTCGTTGTTCCCCTGCACCCGGCGCAGCACGCCTGTGGGTATGCCGTCGTCGCCGAGGCGATGGCCATGCAGCGGGCGGTGATCGTGACCCGCACGGACATCCCCCCGGACTTCCTGGTGCCCGGGATCACCGGGCTGTTCACCGAACCCGGCGACGTCGCGGGGTTGAACGCGACCATCCAACGCCTCCTCGACGCACCTGGGGAGGCTGCCGCGATGGGGCGCCGCGCGCGCGAAGCCATGCAGGCCGACCACAGCCTGGAGCGGTACTGCGAACGCCTGCAGCGCATCGTCGCGCGCAGCATGGCTGAACCGGCTCGGTCAGCCGCGATCCTGTGCCACGGGCTGCCCTGACACGCCGCCACGCAGCGCGGCCGCGAGCCGGGCGCCATCACCGCCGTCATCCAGCCAGGCATCGACCGGCTGGCGGTTCAGCCGCGCCGCTTCCGCTGCGTAGGTGGCGGGCGTAAGGCCGGAGAACACGCGCAACAGCGCCGGCGCAAGCGGTTCCTCCAGCAGCACGCCGGCGTCTCGTGCGGCGAGCCAGCGCCCGGTCTCGACCGAAGCCAGGGCGATCGGCACGGCGCCATGAAGGCCGCCCTCATACAGCCGGTTCGGCAGCAGCCAGCGGGAATTCGCGTCCGCTTCATAGAAGTCGATCGCCCAGGTGAAGTGCGCATCGCGATAGATCGCCGGCAGGTCGTGCCGACGGTCATACGCGCCGTGGAAGCGCAGCCCAGGCTCGGCCGCCACGCGCGCGTGGAAGTCCGGGATCGCTGACAGCGCAGGCCTGCCGCACAGGTCTACCACGACCTGGCCAGGCAGCGCGCGCGTCAGCCCCGCCAGGAGCTCGAGGCTGCGCCGACACCGCAGCACGCCGTACCAGCCAATCCGCCAGGGCGGTCCCGAGGGCTTCATCACCGGCGCGGGGGCAGCCGCGAGGTCGGTGCGCAACACCTTGTTCTCGACGAGGCAGACCCGCGGCAACGCGGCGCCATGGAGCGGCGCCAAATGCTCGCGGATGAAGGCAGGGGAACTGACGATCAGCAGGTCGGTGCCGCGCAGCAGATGCGCCTCGATCCGGCGAAGCGCGGCGCCGACCATCGACGGCGCGACCATCAGCCGGTGGATGTCCAGGCATTCATAGGCCAGGACGGCGTTGCGTGCGCTGCGTGCCAGCGCGAGCATCTCCAGCTGACGCGCCATGATCACGGTCGCGCCAACGAAGTGCGGCCGCAACCGATGCAGCATGGCGCGGGCCCGGAGCACCGACAGGACGCGCTGCCTCAGGCGCGCATCCGCCGTCCGACCCAGCGCGATCGCCGGCCATCCCGCCACTTTCTGGGGCGGAACAGCGTCCCGGTGAAATCCGATCACGACCGCGCTGGCGACATGGGCGCGCAGCATGTCGAGCCGCCGCCCGACCGCGGGGTCGCCCAGGTCGTGCACGAAATACACCAGCCGCATCGGGGAGAGGCTCATGCCGGCGAACCCCCACCCGGCATCACCTGCAAGGCCACGGGCGCGGTGGCAGCCGACCGCCGCACCCAGCCCAACCAGGCCAGGCCGAAGGCCAGCCCCATCGTGCCGGCCGCGACGCTGGCCGCCAGCACCGCGGCGCCAAGATGCGCGGGTGATGCGCCCTCGGCATTCCAACTCATGCCCAACGCCGCCCAGCGGGCCAGGGCTGCGATAGCGAGCATCGCGACGAAGGGCACCACGGCATGCAGCAGATGCACACGCAGCGCGGGGACGTCGGTGACGCGCCTGGTCGCCGCGGAAAGCAGCACCACCCCCAGCAGGATCTGCGCCGCCACGGCCAGCGCGGCGGCCAGTGCGCCGTGCCATGCCGTCGCGGCGACCAGCACGGCCCCGACCAGGATCGTCACGGCAAAACGCGCGAACAGCATGCCGTTGCGCCCGCTGACGGACAGCAGCGCCGCATGGACGCTGCCGATGGCGCGTCCATAGCCACTGACCGCCAGGACCGCCGCGGCCGGCGCGGCCGCAGCCCAGGCCGGCCCGAGCACCAGGCCGACCAGCAGATCCGCACTCACCGCGAAGGCCGCCGCCACGCTGCCGCAGGTCACGACGACGATCGTCAACGCATTGCGCAGCCCCGCGGCCCGTGCCGCCGGCGTCGTGCGGCCGGCAAAGTCCGGCTGGAACAGCGAGGTCGCCAGGATCGACGAGAGGCTGCCGAAGGCGGATTCGATGCGCTTGGCAAAGTTGAACTGCGCAAAGACCAGCGGGCCCGCGATGGCCCCCACCAGCAGCTGGTCGAGCTGATTGTTCGCCGTCGCGCAAAAGCGCACCGCCGAGGCAGGACGGCCTTCGTGCCACAGCGCACGCAGGCGGGCGCCATCCCAGCGGGGGCGGCGCAGCGTTCGCGTGCCGATGATCGTCGCCAGGCCATGGCCGACCGAGATGCCGAGCGTATAGGCCGTGAGCCCGAGCATCGGATGGCCGGCCGCAAGAATGGCGAAGCCGACGATGGTCGCGCCGAGATTGCCGACCAGGCCGCGCGCGGCGAGCCGCGCATAGGCACCGCGCCGCGCCAGTTCCGCCTGCGGCTGCAGCAGCATCAGGTCGATCGGGATACGGAGCCCGACCAGCAGCAGCAGGAACAAGTCGCCTGGCGGCGGCGTGCCGCCGGTCACCGCCAGCAGCGTGACAAGGACCCCGCCATGGACCGGCAACAACAGCAATCCGGCCCCCAGGAAGAAGGCGAGTGCGGCAGCCTGGCTGCGCGCGGGCTGTCGACGGTTCGCCAGCAAGGCTTCATAGAAGCCGGGCATGCCGCATACCTTCAGGATCTCCGCCACCGCTACCGCCAGCGCGAAGCGCCCGATGCTTTCGGGGCCGATCTCGCGCGCGAAGACGAGAAAGACGGTCAGCGGGAGCAGGATCGACGCGCCCCCGCTCAGCGCGGCCCAGGCAGCGCCCCTCAAGTAGGTCCCGCTGGCGCGTTCACTGCGCAAGGCTGCGGAACCGATCCTGCGTGCCGGCGCTGCCGGCCTGCCTTGGTTGCGCCACGAAGCCCGCGGATAGTGTGTGTTGCGGTGGTTTGCAGACCCGCCGCCGCTGGACATTGCGGGACGTCGGGAGGCGGGGCACGCCGTGACGATCGATCGACAGGACAAGCCTTCCTCGCGCGCGTTGCAGCCGGCACCCGTACCGCGCGCGCCGCACGATCCGTTCGAGCCCGTGATCACAACGATCGCCAGCGGAGACCTCCGCCGGTCGCAGGACATCGTCGGCGACGGATTGCTCCAGGCCGTCGATCTGCTGCGGCCCGATGGATCGGTGTGGCGTGCCTATGAGCGCATCGTCGTCCTGCCCTCGCGTGGCGCTGACGTGGCGCGGGTGATCCGAGAAGCGACCGAAATCCTTATCCTTGCGGCGGCAGCCGTAGCGGCAGCCGAGACGGCGCGCGCCGCCCGCCGCGCGGCGATGCGCGATGATGCGCCAGCCTGGCACTGCACATACGCCCGACGCCACCGCTGAGAAGGCACCCCGCTGCACGCGGTATCGCCTGACCATGCGCGCAGCCGCTTCCTCCGCCGGCATGACGACTTCGCGCGGCATATCCCAGGGCCCCTTGTCCGATAGGCACGCCGACAGCGTCGCTGCGACGCCGCAATAGCGCACGAGCCACCCCAGGGTTGCAGCGCAATCGTCAGGCGGTCGCGAACGGACATTCGCATCCGCGACGCAAACAAGCGGCGTCCCGAACGTTGAGGTGCCTGACGTCCTTCGGCGTCCGGGGCGCGTCTCGCGCATCCTCACCGCAACTCGGGAAGCGCCTGCCGTGTCGAGCACGACCCGACGTCTTCCCACGCCATCCGGCGTTGCATCGCCGGCGGCGCGTGTCGACCCGGTCGCCGCTGCTTCCCGCCACGCCGGCATCGTCCCGATCCACTACCGCATCGTCACCATCACGCCCGAAACCGCCGAGCGCCTCCTGGCGCGGCGCCGGGCCGGTGCGCGGCGTCGCGCCGCCGTCGTGCTGGCGTGCGCGGACGCGATGCGGGACGGGCGGTGGCGTCTGGACGGGACGCCGATCGTTCTCTCGCACGAGGGCATTGTGCTGGATGGCTTGCAGCGCCTGCTCGCGAGCGTAGAATCGGCCTGCGTGTTCGAGACCCTGTTGGCCGAAGGCGTCGATCCGGCGGCCACCTTCGGACCGCGCCGAACGCCTCGACCCTGCCGGGGGAAGGGCCAGGGGGGGCCAGGCGCACGGCAGGTCCGTGACGTCCGCGCGGCGCTGGTCGAACTCCTGAACCTCGATGGCCGGCATGACCAGCCGCGAGGCTCGGCCGAGCTGGACCAGGCGCTGCTGGCCCATCCACGGATCGGCGAGGCGGTGCGCGTAAGCCGCGTCATGCCGGCCGGTGCCCTGCCTGAATCCGTGCGTGCCGCCCTGATCTGCCTCACCGACGAGGGCGACCGCGCTGCCGTCGCAAGGCTGCTCGACGCCATCGCGCGGCCGCACGCCTTCGCTAGCAGCGAGCCGGGTGCCGTGCTGCGACAGCGGCTCGATGATGCGGCGCGCGCCCACCGCGTGACTGCAGGCGAAGACACCTGGCTGGCCCAGGCGATGGCGGCGCTGCGCGCCACACCGGCGCCGATGCCCCAGGCATCTGCGAATGCCCCGGCCATCGACGCAATGGACGGCGGTACCTTGCACCACGGCCTGCCGCAGGTCGCGGTCGAGACCATCGGACCCTTGCACGCGGCGCGCCATCTCCTGCACGCGTCGCACCATCTCCTGCACGCCCCTGCCAACGGACGCATCAGCCGGCCGCGCGTCGAGGCGCTGGCCCGTGACATCGTCGATGCCCGTTGGCTTCCGAACGGCCATCCAATTGCCTTTGGCAGCGATGGTCGTCTGCTGGACGGGCGCCATCGGCTTCGCGCCATTATCCTGGCTGGCCAGGCGGTCGAGCTTGCAGTCCTGCGCGGCCTGCCGGTGGACCAGCCCGGCGTCGCGACACGTCAGGAAGCACCGCGCGCGTTGCGCCGTGAACGCCTCGAATCCTTCGGCGACCGGGCCTTGCTGACGGCGATGGCCAATCTGCTGTGGCGCCACGAGATGCGTCCACCGGCGGGACGTCGCAGCAAGGCGACAGCCGCGGAGGTCGCCACGGTCGTCCGGTTGCACCCGCGCCTGATCCTGCTGCGCGGCTATGCCCGTCGGATGACGGATTTCGCGCGACCATCCGTGATCGGCTACGCCGCCTACAGGTTCGAACGAGAGGACGCTGAGCAGGCGCGCCGGTTCCTGACGTCACTCGAAACCGGCGCCGACCTCAGCCCGGGGCATCCCATCCTCGCGCTACGCAACACGCTCCAGAAGCACCGCATCGCGAAAGCGTCGCAGGGGCAGCAGCTCGCGCTCCTGCTGGCCGGCTGGGAAGGCTTCACGGCGTGGTGTCTGTCGCCGCGTGCGCAACGGCGCGGGCAGCGCAGGGCCGGGGCCGGTGCCGGTGCCGGTGCCGGGGCCCCACGAACGTAACTGCGCACCGCGATGCAACCGCAACGGCTTTCTCGCGTTCCCGTCATCAGGGTCTGTCCGGTCGCCATGTACCGGAACGTTCTCCCGTCCGGCCGATCTGAAATCGGACCCGGTCCATGCCGCGCCTGCACGCCTCCACGAAGGAAAGACACCACCAATGCCACGCCAGGCCGCCACGACGTTGCAGCACGTCACCCCGACCGGCGCGCCCGCGCACACGCCCCACGACGGACGCGAACGCGAACCGGCGCGGCGCGCGGCGCTGCGGCTCGCCGGCGCCGCCGCCGTCCTGGCGCTCGGTGGCTGCAACAGTTTCATCCCGGCCTCCGGCCCACGCATGGTCGATGTGCAGTCCGGCGCCCGCACCCAGAGCGGCAATCCTGGGCCGATCGAACGACCGACCCTCGGGTACACGCTCATCACCCTCGATCCCGACAACGTCGCGCGGCTCGCCGCTGAACCCACCGGCACGCGCTTCAGCGACCGCGCTTCGAATGCGCGCGAAACCGACATCCGCATCGGCGTCGGCGACATCATCGGCACCACCATCTTCGAGGCGCAGCGCGGCGGGCTGTTCATCCCGACCGAACCGGGCGCGCGGCCCGGCAACTTCGTGCAACTGCCGTCCCAGCAGGTGAACCGCGAGGGCACGATCACGGTGCCATTCGGCGGGGTCGTCCGCGCGATCGGGTTGACGCCGTCGCAGCTCGAACGGGCGATCGCCGAGCGGATCAGCACCCGTGCGCTCGAACCGCAGGTCATCGTGACCATCCTCGAACGTCGTTCGAATGCGGTGAGCGTCACGGGCGACGTGACCACCTCTGTCCGCTTCGGCATGGATCCGGGCGGCGAGCGCCTGTTGAGCGCGATCGCGCGTGCGGGTGGCCCCCGCTTCCCCGCCTATGAGACCATGGTGACGCTGCAGCGCGCCGGCGTGAGCGAAAGGTCGCTGCTCGCCGATGTGCTGCTCGACCCGCGCCAGAACGTGCACCTGCGGCAGGGCGATTCCGTCGTCGTCACGCGGGAGCCGCGCTACTTCCTCGCCCTCGGCGCCGTCGGCCAGAGCGCCAGCATCACCCAGCTCAACCGGCGCTTCCCCTTCGAGGACCGCCAGTTGTCGCTGGCCGATGCCGTCGCCCGCGCCGGTGGCCTGCAGGACGACCGGGCCAATCCCTCGGCGGTCTTCCTGTTCCGCTACGAACGCGCCGCCACGCTGCGGCGCATGGGCGTGCAGCCCACCGCCGATGTGATGGAGGAGGTGCCCACCGTGTACCGGGCGGACTTCACCAACCCCACCACGCTGTTCCTCACGCAGCGCTTCCCGATGCGCAACAACGACCTGATCTTCGTGTCGAATTCGCCCTTCACCGACTACCAGAAGTTCATCGCGATCGTCCTGCCCTTCACGCAGGCAGGCGCGCAGGCCCGGGCGATTGGCGGGTGACGGCCTCGCCGGAAGACCACGCCGAACGCGAACGCATGCGGGCCGACGCGGATGCGTTCCTGTCGCAGCGCGATGCGGCAGCGGCCGCGGCGTCGCAACCGCTGCAGGACCACGCGGCACCGCTGCGCATCCCGCCACCCGGGCTGCCCGCGTCGCGGCGGCTCGCGGTGGCGGCCATGCGGCTCTCGCCGTCGATGACCGAGGCCGGCTGGGGCTGGATGAATGGCGGGCTCGCGCGCCTGTCGCGCCGGCGGATCGCGACGATCTGCACCGGCGACCGCCTGCATGTGGACCTGCGCGACTTCATCGGCTCGCGGCTGTTCCACTTCGGTGTGTGGGAACCGAACGTCACCGCGGTGGTGCTCGACGCGCTGCGGCCAGGCGACGTGTTCTGCGATGTCGGTGCCAACATCGGCTACTACACGGTGCTGGCGTCGCGGCTGGTCGGACCCACCGGCATGGTCGTCGCGGTCGAGCCTTCACCCACGGCGCTGCGCCGCCTGCACGACAACATCGCGCTGAATGGCCTCACCAATGTCCGGGTGGTGGCAGCGGCCGTTACGGCGTCGCGCGGCCGGATCGCGCTCTATACGCCGCTGTCCGGCAATGCAGGCACGGCCAGCACGGTGTCGCGCCCCGGCCATGCGGAGCAGGCGGACGTGGCAGCCCTGCCGCTGACCGATATCCTGACGCCCGATGAAATGGCGCGGCTGCGCCTCGTGAAGATCGACATCGAGGGCGGCGAAGGGCCCGTCCTGGCGAACATCCTCGAGGAACGGGCCGCCTTCCCGCCAGGTGCTGAGTTCCTGGCAGAACTCGGGGTGGACGCGACCACCCCCGGCGCGGCCGGTGCCAGCGAACTCGTCGCGCGCTTCAACGCCGCCGGCTTCCACAGCCGCGCCGTCGCCAACAACTACGAGCTCAGCGCCTACCTTGCCTTCAAGGGACCGGAAGCGATGCAGGATGTCCGACTGCCGATGACCGACCAGACCGACGTGCTGTTCTCACGCCGGCCGCGCGTGGCGGCCGCCGCATGAGCGGCATCCTGGACGTCGTGCTGCGTCCGTGCGTCGCGCTTGTGCTCGGCAGCCTGTTCGCCTCGCCGGTCGTGGCGCAGCAGCAGGCCGCGCCGCAGCGCGCCGGCATGCACGCCACCTTCGCCGAGGAATTCACCCGGTTCGCCGCGACGCCGAGCGGCTTCCTCGATGGCCAGCCGGTCTGGCGGAATACGTATATCGGCGGCGACCGCACCTTGCCCAACAACCGGGAAGCGCAGTGGTATGTCGACCACGCCACCGACGGGCCCTTCCGCCTGCGCGACGGGGTGCTCGAGATCACCGCCGCGCCCGCGCCCGGCTTGCCGCAGGGCATGACCCACCGGTCCGGCATGATCATGGGGCAGCGGCTGCTCAACCAGCAGTACGGATACTTCGAGATCCGCGCGCAGTTGCCGCGCGGGCGGGGGCTCTGGCCGGCCTTCTGGCTGCTGCCGAGCGACGGGCATTGGCCGCCCGAGATCGACGTCATGGAGATGCTCGGCCACCAGCACCGCACCTACTACGTGGCGCTGCACGCGCGGCCGGACGGCGTGCCGCTCGATGAGGTGACGGCCGTGCAGACCGCTGACCTCACGGCCGGCTTCCATACCTTCGGAGTCTCCTGGCGACCGGATCGCATCCGATACTACCTCGACGACAGGCTGGTGCACGACGTGCCGACGCCGTCCGATCTCCATCGACCGATGTACATGCTGGCGAACCTGGCGGTGGGCGGTGCGGGGTCGTGGCCCGGGGCCGCGGCGCGGGACCTGACCGGCGTGTATCGCATCGACTGGATCCGCGCCTGGCAGTTCGACGACCTGCGCGCCGGGGGTCGTTGAGGCACGTCAGCCGCGTCGCAGCACGGCGCATGCGATCCCAATGCAGTGATAATCGCCGCTTCCGAAGGCGCGCGGCGGTT
>LNEW01000018.1 GCA_001464375.1 Rhodospirillales bacterium Ga0074136
GCAGAGTCAACCAGACCGTCGGCTGCTCCCGGACACCTCGATCCGATCACGCTCATCACGGACTTCGCCGCTCGTGTCCAGGAGATCACCGGCGCATTCGCTGCTGCTCAGGCCGGCGCCGCCCAGGACGCAATCGACCGATTGGCCGCGCATGGCCGTCAGCTCGCGGAGGCCCGAGACCCCTTCTCGGCCCTCGTCATGCAGGTGGATTGCTGCCTTGCCATGCTCGAAGTCACGACCACGCGGTTCAGGGCCGCGTTGACGGGACTGCCGCATCCTCGGACCGCCAGCACCGCCTTCATGCCCGAACCCTCGTCACCCTCCACGCATGACAGCGCTGAGCAAGCCGCGGACGCGCACCTATCACGCAGCCCTTCACGCAAGGCCAATGCAAGCATCGCGTCCGACGGTCGGGCGCCCGGTGGACGCCAGGAGTGAGAAGCATGTCCCAGCATTCACACGAACCGGCGGGCCAGGTGACGAGAGCAGGCTTCTGGCGCAGCCGCACCGGTCTCACCTTCATGATCTTCGCGGCCGCGGTCGCCGCCTACCTTCTCTTCAGTCACACGGCGCATGTCTTCCAGTGGCTGCCCTTCGGGCTGATCCTTCTTTGCCCCCTCATGCACATCTTCATGCATGGCGGGCACGGTGGTCACGGCGGCGATGCGGGCAAGCAGCCGTGAGTCCGACCGCCGGATACGGCTTCTGGCTGCTCGCCGCTGGAAACGCCGCGCTCTTCATTGGCTTCGCGTACAGCTTCGCCCGTCCGCTCAACCGGCGCGACTGGCGCAGCTTCGGCGCTTTCTCGGCCTTCATCGTGGCACTCTTTGCCGAGATGTACGGGTTCCCCCTGACCATCTATCTCCTCGCCGGCTGGCTTCAGACGCGCTGGCCCGGAGTGAACTGGTTCAGCCACGACAGCGGCCACCTGCTCGAGATGGTCGCCGGTCCGGGCATCAACCCGCATTTCGGACCATTCCACCTGCTCAGCACGGTCTTCATTCTTGTGGGGTTCTGGCTGATCGCGGCGGCCTGGCCGGT
>LNEW01000019.1 GCA_001464375.1 Rhodospirillales bacterium Ga0074136
CCCCCGCGCCCCGGCGTAGAAGAAGGCGCGCGCCAGGCCCGACAGCGCCTCGCCGCCGCCCTCGCCGCCCGGTCCGCCGGTGTTGCAGGCGGACAGGATCACGAGGTCGGCGTCCATCTTGATGTCCAGCACTTCGCTCGCCTTGAGGAAGGCCGGGTCCGCCGAAGGCGAGCCCCCGGGCGGGGAGGCGACGATCGACGGTTCGGTCAGGCAGGACAATTCGCCCGGCAGCAGCGCATGGGTGGCCAGGTGCACCACCCGATACTGGTCCAGCCGCTGCCGCCGCATGTTCGCGAGCGTGAATTCCGCCCCCAGGATCGCCCGGTCCGGTGCGGCGCCGAGCAACTGGCGCGAAGCCAGCACTTCCGAGCGCGTCCCCGGCAGGCGGCCCAGCCCGGCGGCGAGCCGTGCATCCGTGCCGCAGCGATTGGCCGGGAAGGACCGCGCGAATTGCGCGCCCGATGGCGGCACGAAATCGCCGAAGCCGATATAGGGCAGCGGCGCGGTCGAGCCCATGCCGGCGGCGCGCAGCGTCACCAGCGTCTGTGGCGACGGCACATGCACGATGGCATGCCGGCGGATCAGCCAATCGGCGGCGCCGGTCGGGTCGCCCTGGACCGGCTGGCCCAGCAGCATGCCGAAGGGCAGCGCGAGCAGCGGGCCATCGGGGGCCACCACCAGCGTGGCGGTGCCGCGCAGCGCATCGTCCAGCGGCGTCACCAGCAGCCGGTGCAGCTCATGCGCGGCGGCGGCGTCGAAGCGCGGCACGCCGCCGGCACCGATCTCGCTCGACCGCCGCACGCGGGTGACCAGCGCGGCCACCGCCTCCTCGCCGAGCGGCACGCGGCGCGCATCGACGCGGCCGTTGCGCACCACCATCACGAAGCCCTCGCGCGGGCCCAGCAGCATGGTCAGCAGGGCCTCGTCCGGCCCCAGCGCCCGCGCCACGCTGTCGGCATCGACCGCCGCGAGCAGCAGCTGCCGGTAGCCCGGCGCGGCGGATGCGACCTGGCTCTCGGCCTCCGCACGGCGCGTCTGGGCAGCGGCGATGCGGGCATCGAGCGCGGTGTTCTGCGGCCCGGCCGCGTCGCGTTCGGCGAACAGTTCACGCAATTCGCGATCCACGTCCTGCAGCCCGCGCACCGCGCCCTGCACCGCCTGGTTGCCTTCCGAGACACCCAGGCGCGCGGAGGCCTGCTGGACGAAGCGCGCGGTGCTGGAGCGCTGCGCCAGCTGGGCGGCGCCGAACATCTCGGCCCGGAGCGGCCCGGCCAGGCCCGGATTGGCGTTGGCCTCCTGGTCGAGCGCATCAAGGTAAGGCACCACGAGGCCCACCGGCAGGCCGATCTGGCGCGCGCGCAGAATGGCGGCGCCGGCACGGAAGGCGGTCAGCGCCTCGGGGCGGCGGCCGCCGCGCAGGCGCTGCTGGCCGGCCAGGAACAGCGTCACCGCCTCGGGCCTTTCGCCCGGTGCCGCCACGGCGAAGCGGCTGGCGGCGCGTTCCATCAACTGCGCCGCGGCCTCGGTGCGGCCCAGCCGGATATCGGCGCCGGCCTCGGTGCGCAGCGCGCGGCCGACCATCATGTTGGGTTCGAGACCGGCGCGGCGCAGCACCAGGCGGGATTCGGCGATCAGCGCGCTGGCCTC
>LNEW01000020.1 GCA_001464375.1 Rhodospirillales bacterium Ga0074136
GCGGCGCGGTGCCGGGCGCTCGGCGTGCCGGTCATCCATGTCTGGTTCCTGCGCCGCGCCGATGCCCGCGACATGACGCTGAACGCCCCGCTGTTCGAAGGCTGCGTGGATGCGAACGCCATGATCGAGGGCAGCTGGGGCGCCGAGCCGGTGCCGGGCCTCGAGGCGCAGGCCGGCGACCACGTGGTGCGCAAGGCGCGCATGAGTGCCTGGGAGGGCACGTCGCTGGAGCGCATCCTGAAGGCGGAGGGTCGCAGCATGATCATCGAGACCGGCGCCTGGACCAACATGAGCATCGAGCACACGGCGCGCACCGGTGCCGACAAGGGCTACGTCATGGTGATCCCGGAGGATGGCTGTTCCAGCATGAATGCCGACTGGCACCGCGCGTCGATCGACTACGCCATGCGCAACGTCGCCCTGGTCACGACGACCGACGCGGTGATCGCGGCGCTGCAGTGACCCTCGGCGGGGTTCGCGTGCGCTGACCCGACGGGGGGTCGCGCGGGTGCCCTGGTCGACACGCCGCGCCGTCCTGCGCCATGCGGCCAGGCGTTGACTCGGCGGTGTCGCAGACGAAGACCCGCGGCAGGCTGGCGGGGGTCGTGTTCGCGGCCATGGTCAAGCTGCCCGGCGGCGGTTCATCCGTTGCGCGAGGCGGTGGCCGAGCCAGACCGCCGCCAGCCAGGTCGCGGCCGAGACCAGCACATAGCCTGCGGCCAGACCCCCATGCCCGGCACCGAGCAACCGGATGCTCTCCAGGCTGAAGACCGAGAAGGTGGTGAAGCCACCACAAAAGCCGGCCATCACGCCCTGGCGCATGGCCGGTGTCGCGACAATGCGGCCTTGGGGTTGGGTGAGCGTGGCGTAGAGGCCGATCAGGAAGGAGCCCGCAACGTTCACCCCGAGCGTGCCCCACGGGAAGCCTGGCCCGAGCAGTGCCAGCCCGGCCAGGGCGCAAAGATGGCGTGCCAGCGAGCCAAGCGCGCCGCCGAGCGCGATGGCAAGGTAGAGGCGGGTGCGCGACGCCATCCGGTCAGCCCCCGAACAGCCGAAGGCCTGCCTGGTGGCCGGCGAAGGCGGCCGCGAGGCAGAGACCGAGCGAGGCGAGCACGTTCAGCGCTGCCCGCCCGCAGGCCCCGGCACGCGCTAGCGCCAGTGTCTGCAGGCTGAAGGCGGAGACGGTGGTGTAGCTGCCGAGCACGCCGGTCACCAGCAGAAGCCACGTCTCGCGCCGGGGTTCGGCGACCCCCTCCGCGGTCACGAAGCCTGCTGCGAGCAGGCCGATGGCCGCCGCGCCGCTGACGTTCACCACCAGCGTACCCCAGGGAAAGGCCTCGCCGACGCGGCGGCCGATCATGCCTGACAGCCAGAAGCGCGCGCAGGCGCCGACGGCACCGCCCAGCGCGACGAGCATCATGTCCGTCACGCAGCCGTCCGTGTCAGCCGCAGCGACGCGCCGCGGCATATCCGGGAAGCGGGAGGATCGGGCGCAGGGGTGGGACGGTCCATGGCGAACGGCATGTTCCCATCATTCCGGCTTTCTCCGGAAGCGACAGGGGGCATCAGCCTCCGGTTGAAGGGGTATCCCATCCCCAAGCCGCGCCGTCATGACGCTCGGGTCGCAGCGACAGCAAGGCAGAGCGCCCGCGCGCGGGGGCGGCGGAGCGCGCGTGCCTGCCATCCTCCCCCAGGACGGCCACGAACAGGGGCTGTCGCAGCGCAAGCCCGATCTCGGCGAGTGCGGCGCGAACGCCCACGATGCGCTGCCGCGTGATCGTTGCCGCGTTCGACGGCGGCAATCATGGCCACGCGGCGATGCCCGCGTCCGAGCAGACGGCGCGTCGTGCGCGCTGCAGCGGCCCCGCCGGGCCACGCCAGGCACAGGGGCTGGTCGCCGAGGCCAAGCCGGGTGATCGCGGCCTCCGTTGACCGCGCCCCCATCGTCTCCCTACGCTCTCCCCCAAGGCCGCCGCCGCCAAGCCAGGCGAGACAGGCAGGCCCAAGGGAAGGGAAGAACCACCATGACGCTGCGAATGACGCGCCGCGCGGCCCTCGCTTCCGGTCTTGCGGCAACGGGGGGCGCGCTTGCCACGCCCGCCTATGCCCAGACGCGCGAGCGCGTCGCGCGGGTCTGGGGCGAACCGGGCCCGTATATCGGCGTCTTCACCAACGGGCTGAACGAATGGGCGCAGCGCAACGCGCCCGGGCTTCGCTTCGAGTCCGAGCAGATCGCCTGGGATGCCGTCTACACGAAGCTCGCCACCGACCTGGCCGCCCGGCGCCCGCCCGCGCTGATCAGCGTGGAAAGCCCGATCGCCTACCAGCTCGCCGCCGAGGGCCTGCTCGAACCCATGCAGGACGTGAATCAGGCAATCCGCGCGCGCGAACGCCTGGTCGACGGATTCTCGATCGACGATTTCGGCACCTGGAAGGGCACGCAATACGCCGTGCCCCTGCACCACCAGGGGTGCCTGTTCGTCATGCAGGACGATGTCCGGCAGGAAGCGGGGCTTTCGGATCCGGTCAACTGGACCTGGAACGACATGCTTTCCGGTGCGCGCGCCATCCAGCAGCGACGCCAGGGCAGCGCCGGCTTCACCATGGCGCTCGGTCGCAACCTCTGTGGCGACTACCACATCCAGCAGCTGATCTGGCAGGCCGGCGGGATGACCTGGGATCCGGCCCGCAGCTTCGAGACCACCTTCAACAGCGCCGCCACCATCGAGGCCTACGACTTCATCAAGGAGCTGTACGGCACGATGCCGCGCTCGGCGGTCGAGTTCAGCTTCCTGCAGGTGGTGGACCAGCACGTCACCGGCCGCACCGGCAGCAGCTTCTACTGGGGCCGCACCATGGGCCGCGCCTTCGACGAGGCGAAGCCGATCTACGACAAGATGGAATACTACCTGAACCCGGCCCACCCGCGCACCGGCGCGCGCTGGTCCTGGACGGACATCAACGGCTTCATCATGCCGCGCCAGAACAACCCCTTCGTGCGCGAGGCGAAGGAAGCGCTGGCGCATGTGATGAACAGCACGGACTGGATGGTGCGCTATTCGACCAGCCTGTTCCCCAATGTCGGCCCGGTGTTCAAGGACCAGGCCAGCGCGCCGGGCATCCAGCAGCATCCGATGTACCAGGCTAAGCGGCGCAGCGTGGACGTGATCTTCACCGGCTTCGTGCCGCATGCCTGCAACTCGGGGCACGAAATGAAGAAGGGCGTCAATCCGCTCGCCGGCATCGGCCATGGGCGCAATGTCTGGTCGCAGGTGGCGCAGCGCATCCTGGTCAACAACGAGAACACGCGCGCCGCGGTGGAATGGGGCCATCGTCAGTTCGAGGACATCCGCCGCGAGAACCGGCGCCTGCTGGGATGAAGTTCCGACTGAGCGACCGCCAAGTGGGGGTGCTGTTCATGCTCCCCCTCCTGGTTGCCGTCGGTGTGTTTCTCGTCTGGCCCATCGCCGAGGCGGTGCGCCTGTCCTTCGTCCGCTACAACCCACTGCGGCCGGACGAGCAGCCCTTCGTCGGCTTCGACAACTACGTCTTCGTGCTGCAGGACCCGCTCTTCTGGGAAAGCTTCTGGCAGGCGCTGGTCTGGACCGGCTGGTCCACGGTGCTGCAGGCGCTGATCGGCGTGGGCATGGCGCTGCTGCTGCACCAGCCGTTGCGCGGCATGAACGCCTTCCGCGGCCTCCTGCTGTTTCCCTACATCGTGCCCACGGTGGTGATCGCGCTGAACTGGCGTTGGCTGTTCAACGCCGAGATCGGCATCATCAATCACCTTCTTCTGTCGGCCGGCATCATCGACGATCGCATCGCCTGGCTCTCGACGCCGAACATGGCGATGGGCAGCGCCATCCTGCTGAACGTCTGGAAGTACACGCCCTTCGTCGTCATCGTCGTGCTCGCGCGGCTGCAGACCATCCCGACGGAACTCTATGACGCCGCCAAGGTGGATGGGGCCGGCGCGCTGCGGCGCTTCCGCGACATCACCCTGCCGCAGCTGGCCGAGGTGCTGGCGGTGGTGATCGTCTTCCGCACCATCTGGACCTTCAACAAGTTCGAGGAAATCTACCTCCTGACGCGCGGCGGGCCGGGCACGTCGACCTACAACCTGGCGCTCTATGCCTTCGACCAGTCGATCGCGAACCTGCGCATGGGCGTGGGCGCGGCCGCGGGCGTGATCATGCTGCTGCTGCTGCTTGCGGGATCTGTCCTCTATATCCGCGTGTCGGGCTTCGGGCGGGAGGACAAGTCGGCATGAGGCCCTGGGTCGCGGCGATCCTGTACGCGGTGCTGGGCGCCATCACCTTCGTGGTGTGCTTCCCGTTGCTGTGGGCGATCTCCACCAGCCTCAAGCCGAAGGACGAGATCTTCCGGTGGCCGCCCACGCTCATCCCGGAGAACGTGACCTTCGAGAGCTACCGCCAGCTGCTGTTCGGCTCCGGCGTGGCCAGCGCCCCGGGCGCGGGAACGCCGCCCTCGGACTTCTTCCTGCAATGGTTCGCCAATTCGGTGATCGTCTCCGTGGGATCGACGGCCATCTCCATCACCGTCGCGACGCTCGCGGCCTATTCGCTGACGCGGTTCCGCTTCTGGGGCCAGCGCGCGGTCCCCTACGTGGCGATCCTCGGCTACATGGTGCCATCGGTGATCTTCGTCTTCCCGATGTTCCTGACCATGGTCGCGCTCGACCTGACGGACACGCTGCTCTCGCTCATCCTCGGCTATGTCTGCATCACGCTGCCCTTCTGCCTGTGGCTGATGTGGGCCTTCTTCCGAGGCGTGCCGATCGAGATCGAGGAGGCCGCGCTGGTCGATGGCGCGTCGCGCCTGCAGGTGTTCCGGCAGATCGTGCTGCCGGTGGCGATGCCGGGTATCATCGCGGCGTCGATCTTCTCGCTCATCGTCTCCTGGAACGACTACCTGTTCGGACGGGTGTTCATGAACTCGATGGAGAACCTGCCGCTCACCGTGGGCGTGATGCACTTCTTCGACGGCACGCATGTCGACTGGGGTTTGATGATGGCGTCGTCGGTGCTGATGACGCTGCCGATGGCGATCCTGTTCGGCTTCATGCAGCGCCACCTGGTGGCGGGCTTCGGCGCGGGGGCGGTGAAGGGATGACGGACGTCGTGGTTCGCGGGCTCTCGAAGTCCTTCGGGTCGAACCAGGTGCTGAAGGCGCTCGACCTCACCGTGCCGTCGCGCCAATTCGTGACGCTGCTCGGCCCGTCGGGCTGCGGCAAGACCACGCTGCTGCGCCTGGTCGCGGGGCTCGAGACCGCGACGGCCGGCGAGATCCGCTTCGGCGATCGCCGCGTCGATCGCCTGCCGCCTGGCGAGCGCAACATCGCCATGGTGTTCCAGTCCTATGCGCTCTACCCGACGATGGATGTGGCGCGGAACATCGGCTACGGGCTCGAGGTGCGCGGCACGCCGAAGGCGGAACGCCAGGAGAAGATCGGCGCCGTCGCGAAAGTGCTCGAGATCGGCCATCTGCTGCTGCGCAAGCCGAAGCAGCTCTCCGGCGGGCAGCGGCAGCGTGTCGCGCTCGGCCGGGCCATGTCGCGGCGCCCCGACATCTTCCTGATGGATGAGCCGCTGTCGAACCTCGACGCGAAGCTGCGCGCCACGATGCGCGGGGAGCTGCGCCGCTTCCACCTCGATCTCGGCACCACCACGGTCTACGTCACGCACGACCAGCTCGAGGCCATGACGATGTCCGACCTGGTCGTCGTGATGAACGAGGGGGTGGTGCAGCAGATCGGCACGCCGGAGGAGGTCTATGGACGGCCGGCGAACCTGTTCGTGGCGGGCTTCATCGGCACGCCGCCGATGAACCTCATCCCCGCGAAGGTACGCGACGGCGTGCTGACGGTGGCCGGTGCGCCGCTGCGTGTTCCCCTCCCGCCGGGGGCGCCCGCGGATGTCGTGGTCGGGGTGCGGCCGCAGGACGTGACCATGGCGCGGCCGGGTGATCCCGACACCATTCCCGGCAAGGTCTGGATGGTCGAGCTGATCGGCAGCGAGCGCCTCATCGAGGTCGAGATCGCGCCGAAGGTCCGGGTGACGGCCGAGGTGCGGGCAAGCCATCGCGCCGCGCTTGACGATGTCGTCGCCGTTCGCCCCGACCCCGCCCACCTCCATATCTTCGACCCGGCGACTGGCGCGGTGGTATCCACCACCGCGCCCTGACCGCGGACCGGCGCGGTTCGCCTGTCCGGACAACCTCGTGCACGCTCCAAGCCAAGCCTGGGATCCGCGCGCGCGTCGCGGGATCCTTCGCGCAGAAGCGCGGCTCGACTTGGCTGGATGGGCCAGCCGCAGGGCAGGCAGGCATTGCGGCACCTGCAGCGAAGTGAAAGGATCGCGTCAGGGCAGGAAACGCACGCGATGAATGAGAACCGTCTGGGGCGGCGAAGCGTTGTACTGGGCACGCTCGCAACCATCCCGCTTGCTGCGCCGCGCGCGCAATCCTGGCCAGCCGGGCAGTTGAGGATCCTGGTACCGTTTGGCGCGGGCGGATCGACCGACATCATGGGACGACTGCTTGCGACCGGCCTGCAGCAGCGGCTGAGCGTGCCGGTGGTGGTGGAGAACCGCGGCGGGGGGGCCACGTCGATCGGCACCGAACTCGCCGCCCGTGCAGCGCCGGACGGGCAGACCTGGCTGGTAACCTCCGACAGCTTCGCCGTGCTGCCGGCGCTCGTGCCCAACATGACCTTCGACGTGACCCGGGACTTCGCACCGGTGACGCTCATCGCGACCGCGCCCAATGTGGTCGCGGTGCACCCGTCGCGCCCATGGCGCAACCTGGCCGAAATGGTCGTGGCGGCGCGCGCGGGAAGCCTCAGCTACGCCTCGACCGGCAACGGCACCACCGGGCACCTGGCGATGACGCGCTTCGCCGCGGGGGCGGGCGTGCAGATGGCACATGCGGCCTATCGCAGCGGCGGCCTCGCGCTGAACGACGCGGTGGCCGGGCATGTCGACATGATCATCGGCAGCGCCGCATTGCTGGCGCCGCACATCGCCGATGGCAGGCTGCGCCCGCTGGTACAACTCGGCGCGGCGCGGCTACCTGGGCTGGCAGAGATACCGACATCCGGCGAGGCAGGATTCCCGGACTTTCTCGCCGAGACCTGGTGGGGTGTGCTCGCCCCCGCGCGCACGCCCGCGCCGCTCATAGAGGCGATGCTGACCGCCACCCGCGCGGTCTTCCAGGACGAGCGCGTGGCCCACCAGGTGACGCAGACGCAGCAGGCGCGGCTGCGCCTCGATGGACCGGGGCCGATGCGCGCGTTCCTCGCTGGCCAGGTCGCGACGTGGGGCGCGGTAATCCGCGAACACCGCATCACCGCGGACTGAGTGCGCATGCGCATCGCGCTGATCCACGCGGGGATTGTCTCGATCCCGCCGATCGAGGCCGCCTTCGCCCAGGCTTGGCCGGAAGCGACCAGGATGAACCTGCTCGACGACAGCCTGTTCGCCGACCGTGGCGAGGGCGCACTGCCGTCGGGTATGACGCCGCGCTTCCTGGCGCTGGCGCGCTATGCGGCGGACACGGGCGCGGACGGCATCCTGTTCACCTGCAGCGCCTTCGGCCCCTGTATCGAGGCCTGCGCCGAAGCGCTTGCGCCGCTTCCGGTGCTCAAGCCGAACGAAGCGATGGTGGAAGCCGCCTGCGCCGCCGGGTCGCGCATCGGCCTGCTGGCGACCTTCCCCGGCACGCTCGCGACCATGCCGGCGGAATTCCCGCCTGGCGTGACGCTGGTGCCCAAGCTGGCCGAGGGCGCCTTCGCCGCGCTGCAGGTCGGCGACATGGCGGAGCACGACCGGCTGGTGGTGGCGGCGGCGCGCGACCTGGCCGGTTGCGACGCGATCGCGCTCGCGCAGTTCAGTCTGTCGCGCGCGGCGCCGGCGGTCGAACAGGCGCTGGGTCGCGCGGTGCTGACCACGCCAGGCAGCGCGGTGGCGAAGCTGAAGGCGCTGGTCGGTCCGCCCTGATGTTCCGTGTCGCTACCCCGCCAGCGCCCTGATCGGCGGCAGCGCGGAGGGATTATCGAGCGCCGTGAGGTCGCCCGGCGGCTGGCCGGAATACAGGTTGCGGATGACGCGCCGCATGATCTTGAGGCTGCGCGTCTTGGGCAGTTCCGCCACCACGTGCACCGCGGCCGGGCGGAAGGCGCGGCCCAGGTGGCGTTCCACCTGCGGCACCACGGCATCGGCAATTCCCGCCGGCGCATCCTTCGCCGCCACGATGAACACCACCAGCTTCTGGCCCTTGGCGGCATCCTCGACACCGATTGCGGCGGCCTCCGCGACGCCGGGGATCGCCAGCAGCACTTCCTCGACCTCGGCCGAGCCCAGGCGCTTGCCGGCGATCTTGAGCGTGTCGTCCGACCGGCCGCGCAGGAAGAACACGCCGTCGGCGCGGCGGATCGCGAGGTCGCCATGCACCCATACGCCCGGGAAGCGCGACCAGTACGTCTCGAGGTAGCGGTCGCGGTCCTGCCAGAAGGCGCGTGTCATGCCGACGAAGGGTGCGAGGATCGCGAGCTCGCCCACCTGGTCGCGCACCGGATCGCCGTTGTCGTCCAGCACATCGACCCGCACACCGGGCGAGATGGCGTTGAACCCCGCCGGCACGATGGGCAACACCGGCACGTTGCCGAGCAGCCCGCCGGTGACCTCGGTGCCGCCGGTGTAGTTGATGACCGGGCAGCGATCGCCGCCGATGTGGTGCTGGTACCAGAGGAAATGCTCGGGATCGATGCCCTCGCCCGCCGTCACCAGCAGCCGCAGCGATGACAGGTCTGCCGCGACCGATCGCGGCATGGCGCCGGCCAGGCTGCGGATCAGCGTGGGCGAGGCGCCGAAATGCGTCACGCGGTGGCGTTCCACCAGCCCTGCCATGCGGCCCCAGTCGGGGAAGTCCGGCGCGCCGTCGTAGCAGACCAGCGTCGCACCACGCAGCAACGCGCAGGACAGGATCAGCGATCCCGCGATCCAGCCCATGTCGGCCGGCCAGCAGAAGCGGTCGTCGGGCGCGATGTCGAAATGCACAGCGGCGTCGTGCGCGACCTTCAGCGGGAAACTGCCATGGGTGTGCACCGCGCCCTTGGGCTTGCCTGTGGTGCCGGAGGTGTAGATCACCATCAGCGGATCATCGGGGCCCATGCGTGCGGGCAGGTCGGGCGTGGGCGGCGCGCCCACATCCTCCCACGCGACCGCATCCGGCGCCGGCGCGCCCTTCTGGATCAGCAGTTCCAGCGCTGGCAGGCGCGGACGGACCTCGCGGATCAGCGCGGCGATGTCCACCAGGCGGCCGCGGCGATGGAAGCCGCTGGTCGCCACCAGAGCGCGCGCCCCGCAGCCCGACAGCCGCGCCACGATGGCGTCCACGCCGAAGCCGCTGAACAGCGGCACGCAGATGCCGCCCAGCGCGGAGATGCCAAGGAAGGTCACAACCGCCTCGATGCCGCCTTCCATGAGCAGCCCGATGCGGTCGCCCCGTTGCACCCCGCGCGCGCGCAGCCCGGCGGCGAAGGACAGCACGCGCGCTTCCATGTCCGCCCAGGTGATGGCGCGCACCGTGCCGTCCTCGCGTTCCGCGATGATGGCGGGGCGGTCGCGGCGCACGGGGTCGTGGCCCCAGGCGAAGATGGTGTCCACCCAGTTCAGCGCGCCGCCGGGGAACCAGTCCGGGAAGGCGGGGCCATCGGGCAACGCGACATGGCCCGTGGGTTCGCGCGACCAGGCGATGTGCAGGAACGCCATCAGGTGGCGCCAATAGGCCTCCGGCTGATCGACCGAGAAGCGCTGCAGGGCGGCGAAGTCGGCGCAACCCAGTTCCCGCGCAAGCTGCGTGACCTGCGCGCGTGCAATGAGCTCGGGCGGCGGGATCCAGGCCCTGTCCATGTCAGTGCTTCGGGCGGCTGCGGATCTCCGTGCCGGCCCAGCCCTCCATCAGCCGTGCGAGTTCCGACAGGTCCTGAGCGCCCGCACCCTGGCTGGTGGCGAAGCGCCAGACGCGGGCGGCCTGCTCGATCGCCCACATCGGCACGTCCTGTGCTCGCGCTTCCTCAAGCCCCAGCGCCACGTCCTTGTCCATGATCGCGATGGTGGCGCCGAAGCCGAAGCGGCCGGAGAGCACGACGGGCATGATCTCGCTGCTGGCGAAGCTGCGCCCGGTGCCGGCATTGACCAGTTCGACCATGGTGTCGGGGTCGAGCCCCGCCTTGGCGCCGAGCGCGAAGGCCTCGAAGGCGGTGACGATGTTGGCGGCGACCAGCAGGTTGTTCACCAGTTTCATCACCTGCGCCTGGCCGGCGATTTCGCCCAGCACGAAGACGCTGCGACCGATGCGATCCAGCGTCGGGCGCAATGCCGCGACCGCGGCGGCCGGTCCGGCGGCCATGATGGCCAGCGTGCCGGCGCGCGCACCAGGCGGTCCGCCAGTGATCGGCGCATCGACCAGCGCGATGTCGTGCGCGGCGAGGCCCTGCGCGATCGCTTCGATCGCCCGGCGGCCGATGGTGGACATCTCGGCATGGATGCGGATGGCGTGGCCATGGACCACGCCGTCCGGGCCCAGCGCCGCGTCCTCGCTGGCCGCGCCGCTGGGCAGGCAGGCGAGCACGATGGGCGCCTGGTCCGCCACCGCGCGCGGGGAGGCATGCGCTGTCGCGCCGCGCGCGACGAAGGGCGCCATCGCTTCCGGCCGTGGGTCGAAGACATGCAGTTCGATGTCGGTCGCCAGCAGCCGTTCGGCCATCGGCGCGCCCATCTGGCCAAGGCCGAGGAAGCCGATGCGCATCACACGGTCACCAGCCCGCTGTCGACCGGCAGGATGATGCCGGTGACGATGCGTGAATCGTCCGAGGCGAGGTAGAGCGCTGCCTGCGCCATGTCCATCGGCTCACCGAGGCCAAGCAGGTGCATCTCGGTCAACCCCTGCATCGCGGGATTGCCGGCGAGGATCTTCTTCACGCGCTCGGTCATCGTGATGGTCGGCGCGATCGCATTCACGCGCACCTTCTGCGGCGCGAACTCCACCGCGAGCGAGCGTGTCAGCGACGCCACGCCGCCCTTGGCCGCCGTGTAGCAGTCGCGCCCCGGGAAGCCCATCAGCGCCACCACCGAGGCCATGTTGATGACCGACCCGCCGCCGCATTTCGCGATCTCGGGAATGCCGAAGCGGCAGCCCAGAAAGGTGCCGAACAGGTCTAGCCGGATGGCGCGCCAGAATTCCTCCAGCGGCGCATCCACCACATTCGAATCGATGCTGGTCGAACCCCCCGCATTGTTGTGCAGCACGTGCAGCCCGCCATAGTGCTGCACGGCGGTGCGGATGGCGGCGGCGTAGCTGTCGGGGTCGCCCACATCGGTCGGCACCGCGATCGCCTGGCCGCCGGCGGCGTGGATGAGCTGCGCCGTCTCCTCGCCGCTGGGTGCATCGATCTCGGCGATGACGACCTTGGCGCCCTCGCGGGCAAACAGCTCCGCGGTGCAGCGCCCGATGCCGGTGCCCGCACCGGTGATGAGCGCGACCTTGCCTTCGAGCTTGGCCATCGGCGTTTCCTGTCCCTTTCAGGGGACTATCGAACCTTCCGCGCCGCATCGGCAAGGCCGGGCCATTGCTGGCGGCGAAGGGACATGGAAGCATTCGCACCGGAACGCCGAGCCACGAACGCCGGCACCCGGAGGAACGCCATGACCCAGGACCTGTTCGCCAGGCTCGGACGCCGCGCGGTGCTCGGCACCGCCATGGCCGGGCTTGCCGCGCCGCCAGCGCTGCGCGCGCAATCGCCGGCCGTGAAGATCGGCGTGCTGAGCGACATGAGCTCGGTCTATGCCGATTACGCCGGCGTCGGATCGGTGGAAGCGGCGCGCATGGCGATCGCGGATTCCGGCATGGGCGAACGCGTCCAGGTGGTCTCGGCGGACCACCAGAACCGGCCGGATGTCGGCTCCAATACCGCGCGCAGCTGGTACGACACGCAGGGCGTGGACGCGATTTTCGACTGCCCGACCTCCTCCGTCGCGCTCGCCGTCAACACCGTGGCGGGGCAGGCCAAGAAGCTGTGCATCTTCAGCACCGCCATCATCGACCGGCTGACCGAGGAGGACTGCAACGGCTACGGCCTGTCCTGGACCTGGGACATCTATTCGGTGGCGCGCAGCAGCGCGCTGCTGCAGATGCGGCGCGGCCTTGATACCTGGTTCATCATCCACCAGGATTATGCGGCCGGCCATGCGCTCGCCGCCGCGGCGCGCGAAACGCTGCAGGGCGCGGGCGGGCGCGTGGTGGGCGCGGTGGCGCATCCGCTCGGCACCACGGACTACGCGGCGTATCTGCTGCAGGCGCAGGCCAGCCGCGCCAAGTTCGTGATGTTCACCGCGGGCGGCACCGACCTGATCAACGCGCTGAAGCAGGTGCGCGAATTCGGCCTGGTGCAGCGCGGCCAGCAGATCGGCACGATGTTCACCGTCATCACCGACGTCAACGCCATCGGGCTCGAGGCGCTGCAGGGGCTGAACTTCGTCACCGCCTTCTATTGGGACCGCGACGAACAGACGCGGGCCTTCGCCCGGCGCTTCTTCGCCGTGCGGCAGAAGCAGCCGACCATGTTCCAGGCCGGCGTCTATTCCGCCGTGTCGCAATACCTCAATGCCGTGAAGACCACCGGCAGCACCAAGGCCGAGGACGTGCGCGGCTACATGCGCAACCGTCCGTTCGAGGATTTCTTCGCGCGCAACGCGCGGCTGCTGCCCAATGGCCGGCTGATCCACGACATGCTGACGGCGCGCATCAAGGCGCCATCGGAACAGCGCCATCCCTGGGACTACTACGAGATCCTGAGCGCGGTGCCGGCGGCGGAAGCCTTCCGCACCATCGAACAGAGCAAGTGCAGGATGCAGTTCTGATGGACCTCGGCCTGCGCGGGCGCCGCGCGCTGATCACCGGTGCCTCGAAGGGCATCGGCCTCGCCGCCGCCGAGGCGCTGGCCGCGGAAGGCTGCGACCTGGTGCTGGTGTCGCGCACCCAGGCCGACCTTGTGGCCGCAGAGGAACGGCTGCGCGCCACGCGCCAGGTGGGTGTCACGGTGCGCGCGCTCGACCTCTCGGCCAGCGCCAGCGTTGATGCGCTGGCGGCGGAATTCCCGCAGGTCGACATCCTGGTCAACAACGCCGGCGCCATTCCCGGCGGTTCCATCCACGAGGTCGAGGAAGCCCGCTGGCGCGCCGCCTGGGACCTCAAGGTGTTCGGCTACATCAACATGTGCCGGCGCTTCTACGCGCTGATGCGCGCGCGCGGCCGCGGCGTGATCGTCAATGTCATCGGCTCGGCGGGCGAGAACCCGGATGCGACCTACGTCGCCGGGTCCACCGGCAATGCCGCGCTGATGGGCCTGACACGCGCGCTGGGCGGTGCCGCGCCATCCGACGGGCTGCGCGTGGTCGGCATCAACCCCGGCCCGATCCTGACGGAACGGCTGGAGGGGCTGCTGCGCGGGCGCGCGAAGGACACGCTGGGCGATGCGGAACGCTGGCCCGAGACGATGGCCGCGATGCCCTTCGGCCGCGCCGGCCACCCGCAGGAGATCGGCGCGCTGGTGGCGTTCCTGGCCAGCGACCTTTCGGGCTACACCACCGGCACCATCGTGACGGTGGATGGCGGCATCGCGAGCCGGCGCAAGGCGTTCTAGACCTCGGTGGCCGGCGGAAACACCGGCCGCCGCTTCTCGAGGTGCGACTGCAGGCCTTCCTTCACCTCGGGGCCGCTGAAGCCCATGAACTCCATCGCCAGCGAGGCATCGAAGGACGGCCCCGCCATGCGCAGCCAGTTGTTCAGCGCGTACTTCGTCCAGCGGATCGCGCTCTGCGCGCCTTCGGCCAGGCGCGTGGCCACCTGCACGGCCTTGGCGTCGAGCTCGTCATCCTCGGTGACCAGCGAGATCAACCCGATGCGCTCGGCTTCGGCTCCGGTCAGCAGGTCGCAGGTCATCAGGTAGTACTTCGCCTTTGCCATGCCGCACAGCAGCGGCCAGATGATGGCGGCATGGTCGCCGGCCGCGACACCCAGGCGCGTATGGCCGTCGGTGATCCGGCAATCCTTCGTGGCGATCGAGACATCGGCCAGGATGCCACAAACGAGGCCGGCACCGACCGCCACGCCGCGCATCGCGCTGACCACCGGCTTGCGGCAATTGATGATGTTGTAGACCATGTCGCGCGCCTCGCGCCAAACGCGGGTGCGCGTGTCGAAATCCTCGGTGATGGCCTGCACCATCGCGAAGTCGCCGCCGGCGGAAAAGGTGGTGCCGGCGCCGGTGATGATCGCGCAAGCGACGCTGTCATCGGCATCGATGTCGCGCCAGATGCGCACCAGCTCGGCATGCATGGCTGCGTCGGCGGTGTTCATCCTGCCGTTGTCCATCGTGATCCGCAGCACGCGCGGATGCGGCCGATCGAAGCGCAGGCGCTCGTAGCCTTCATAGGCGGCGGTCATCCGGTGTCGTCCTTTCTGCCCTCGGCGTGGCGTGCGAGGTCCCGCACGGAGTCCGGGTTGACCAGGCTCGAGAGATCCCCCGGTGCCTGGCCGGTCAGTGTTGCGCGCACCAGGCGGCGCATCACCTTCATCGACCGCGTCTTCGGCAGGTCGGCCACGAAGACCACGCGCCTGGGGCGGAAGGCGCGCCCCAGCGCCGCCGCCACCGCATCCGCAAGCAGCGCGCCCTGCGCCGCATCGCCCGCCTGTCCGGGGGCCGCGACGGCCACGCAGGTCACCGCGGATCCCGTCACCGGATCGGGCACGCCCACCGCGGCGACCTCTGTCACGGTGCCGGTGGCGAGCAGCGCATCCTCGATCTCGGTCGGGCCGATGCGCTTGCCGGCCACCTTCATCGTGTCGTCGGAGCGACCGTGCAGGAACCAGAAGCCGTCGGCATCGCGCGAGGCGAGGTCGCCCTGCACCCACAGGCCAGGGATCTGCGCCCAGTAGCTCTCGTGGAAGCGTTCGGCATCGCGCCACAGGCCGCGCGTGGTGCCGATGCAGGCCTCGCGCATCACCAGCTCGCCGACTTCGCCGGGCGGCAGGCTGCGGCCCTGCGCGTCGACGATGTCGCCGCCGGTCCCCGGCACCGCGCCGTTGAAGCTGCAGGGCTTCTGCGGGAACAGGATGTTGGAGGCGACGATGGCGCACATCTCGGTGCCGCCCGAGAAGTTCAGGATCGGCGCGCGACCGCCACCGATGTGCTGCATGACCCACAGCCAGGTCTCGCGGTCCCAGGCCTCGCCGCTCGAAGGGATGGCGCGGATCGAGGACAGGTCGTGCCGGTCGAGCAGCGCGCCGGCATCGCGCCGCAGCATCCGCGCCAGCGTCGGCGCGGTGCCGAAATGCGTCACGCGATGCTGCGCGATCATGCGCGGTATTCGATCGGCTTCGGGGAAGGTCGGCGTACCCTCGGCGATCACCAGCGTGGCACCTGCTAGCAGCGTGCCGAGCATGGTGACGGTGCCGCCGAACCAGCCGAAGTCGGTCGGCCACAACAGGCGGTCGCCTGGCTTCATATCGAGCGTCAGCCGCACATCCTGCCCGAGCTTGAGCCCCAGCCCGCAATGCGTGTGCACGGCGCCCTTGGGCCGGCCGGTGGTGCCGGATGTGTACATCACCAACGCGGTGTGCTCGGCGGGGAGCTCGCGCGCCGGCACCGGCGTTGGCCCGTCCGGGCGCGCCACGTCGTTCCACCAGACGTCCCGCGCCGGAACCATCGGCGTCGACATGCCGCGATGGTTCAGCACCACCACATGGCGGACGCGCGCGTTGCCACGCAGCGCCTCGTCGAGCACCGCCTTCATCGCCACCGGCTGGCCACGTCGCAGCGTGCCATCGGCAGTGATCACGGCGACGGCGTCGCTCATGCCCAGGCGCTGGCTCACCGCTTCGGCGCCGAAGCCTGAGAACAGCGGCAGCGTGATGCAGCCGACGCGCAGGCAGGCGAGGAAGGCCGCCATCGTTTCCGGGAGCATGGGGAGATAGAACCCAACGACGTCGCCGGGACCAAGGCCGAGCCGCGTGAGCCCCGCGGCCAGCAGCCCCGCTTCGCGGTCCAGATCGGCATAGGTCCAGGATCGCGTGCCGCCGTCCTCGCCTTCCCAGATCACCGCCGCGCGGTCCGGCGCCTGGGCGAGCGTCAAGCCGATGGCGCTGTCATAGATGTTGGCGGTGCCGCCGACACACCAGCGCGGATGCGCCACACCCTCCGTGAGTTCGAGCATGCGGTCGGGCGCCCGCCGGAAGCGGAAGCCCAGCCATTGCGCCAAAGCGCGCCAGTACCATTCCGGATCCGTCGAAGCACGTGCCGCGAGCGCGCCATAATCGGGCAGTCCGCATTGCGCGACGAAGCTTGTCCAGTTGGCGTGTTGCCGAACGGCATCCGGCGGCCGCCACGCGATCTCGGCATCCTGCATGGTCGTTCCTGCTCGCCTGCCGACACTGCGGCACAGCCAGGCGTCGGACAAGGCCGGCCCGGTGGGCTACCGTCGACTGGCGTTGCGCGGTGCCAGACGCCGGGTCGCGTTGATCGAGCCGGTTGCGCGCCTCGACGTGACGCGTACCGTCAGCACGTCCGCCACCAGGGCGACCGGACCATCTCGATCGGCATGGTCTGCGCCAGTGGGTTCACCAGCAGCGCGCCCATGTTGCGTCGCGCAGCGACGGAACGCCTGCGTTGCGCAGGCGGCCTGCCCGCAGCCTATTCCTTCGGGATCCCTGCCTCCGCCACGATGCGCGCCCATTGCGCCAGTTCGCGCTGCGTGAAGGCGCCAAGGCCATCAGGGGTGCTGGTCGTGCTCGTGATGCCCATCGTGGCCGTGAACCGCTTCGTCTCCTCTCTCTCGCCGATTGCGACGATCTCGCGGTTCAGTCGCGCGACGATCGGCGCGGGCGTTCGTGCAGGCATCCAGACGGCGTTCCAGGACGCGAAATCAAAGCCGGGCAGGCCCGC
>LNEW01000021.1 GCA_001464375.1 Rhodospirillales bacterium Ga0074136
TCGTCGCGTCCTTCGCCGCGCATGCGGCGCCCGATGCGCTGCTGGCGGTGAAGGGCCATCCGCTCGACAACGGGCTGACCGACTGGGGCCGCGTGGCGCAGCGGGAAGCGGCGGCGGCCGGGGTGGGCGATCGGCTGCTGTGGCTGCCGGAACTCCCGTTCGGCCCGGTGCTGGCGCCGGCCGCCGGGGTGGTCACCGTCAACAGCACCGCGGGCCTGCAATCATTGCGGGAGGGCAAGCCCGTCGTCGTGCTGGGCCGCGCGCTGTACGACATGCCGGGGCTGACCTTCCAGGGCGGGCTCGACCGCTTCTGGACCGCGGCGACGCCGCCCGATCCGGTGCTGGTCGATGCGCTGCGCCGCGTGCTCGCCGCGCAGTGCCTGATCCGCGGGGGCTTCTTCCACGAGGCCGGCATCAACGAGGCGGTGGCCAACGCCGTGGCGCGGCTCGATCGCCCGGCCTTCGCCGCGACTGCCGCCGCCGCGCAGTGATGCCGGTATTGGCGCCGCCGCGCAGCATCCTGGTCACCGGCGCCTCGCGCGGGCTGGGGGCGGCGCTCGCCGAACGCTTTGCCGGACCCGGTGTGGCGCTGCGCCTGGTGGCGCGCGGCGCGGAGGGCCTCGGCGCCACCGCCGCGCGCTGCACTGCCCGCGGCGCCGAGGTGGAGACCGCCGCGATCGACGTGCGCGATGCCGCCGCGATGGCCGCGCGCCTGCTGGCATGGGAGGCGGCCAGGCCCTTCGACACCATCATCGCCAATGCCGGCATCTCCCGTGGCACCGGCCCCGATGGCGCTTGGGAAGGCCTCGATGGCGCGACCGCGCAGGTCGCGGTGAACCTGCTCGGCGCCATGCACGCGATCGAACCCCTGCTGCCCGGGCTGCGCGACCGCCGCGCCGGGCGCATCGCGCTGGTCGCATCGGTCGCGGCCTATCGCGGGCTGCCGGATGCGCCTGGCTATGCGGCCTCGAAGGCGGGGCTGCGCGTGTATGGGGAAGGGCTGCGCGCCGCACTCGGCCCGCGTGGCATTGCCGTGACCGTGGTGCTGCCGGGCTTCTTCGACAGCGCGATGGGCGCGCGCTGGCAGGGCAGGCGGCCGCTGGCCATGGGGGTCGACCGTGCCGCCGACATCACCCACGCCGCCATCCTGAAGGGCGCGCGGCGCTGCGCCTTCCCGCTGCCCCTGGCCGCCCTGCTGCGGGTGCTGGATGCGCTGCCGGCCGGTGTCTCGGACTGGGCGGTGCGCCGGATGCGCTTCCGCATCGCGCCCGAGGCGTGATCGCCGCGCTGCATCTGCTGGCCGGCGCGCTGCTGCCGCTGCCGGCCTGGTGGTGGCTGCGGCGTGGTGCGCGCGTGTCGCCCTGGATGCTCCTGGATGGCGCGCCGCTGGTCGCGGCGTTCTGCGCGTTGCTGGCGGTGACGGCACGGCCGGTGCTGGCCGGCGGGCTGGTCGGCGGGGTGTGCATCTTCCTGGCGGTGGCCGACCGCGCCAAGCGCGCGGCATTGAACGAGCCGCTGGCCTTCACCGATGGAGGGCTGCTGTGGCAGGTGCCGGCCCATCCGCGCTTCTATCTGCCCTTCGTGCCGCGCGCGGTGGTGGTGGGCGGGATCGGCGCGGGTGTCGCTGCCTTCCTCGCGGTGCTGGTCCTGGAACCGGGCATCGCGCTGGGCGGTGCGGTGCGCGTGGCGCTGCTGGGTGTGGCGGGGGCCCTGGGGGCGCTGGTGCTGCGGCCGTTGGTGCTGCTGCGGGGCGCCGCGATCGCGCACGACCCATCGCGCGTGACGATGCCGGCGCGCGACCTGTCGCTGGGGAAGCTGGCGAGCGATCCATCAAGCGAGACGACCGTGGCGCGCGACCCATCGCGTGATCCGACACTGGCGCGCGATCCATCGCGCGATTTGCCCCTGGCGCGCGACCCATCGCGCGACGCGACCCGGTTCGGGATGCTCGGCACCTTCGCGCTGCATGCGCGGATCGCGGCAGTCGAACGCCCAGGGCGGCGCGCCGCCCATCCCCCGGCACCGGCGCTGGTCGCACCCGAGGTCCTGCGGCCGCATCTGGTGCTGCTGCAGCTCGAATCCTTCTGCGACCCGCGGCGGCTTGGCCTGGCGCAGGCGCTGCCGTTCTG
>LNEW01000022.1 GCA_001464375.1 Rhodospirillales bacterium Ga0074136
TCGACCAGCATGCCGCCGTCCATTTCCTGTTCGCGCCGGCGCAGCGACTGCGACAGGCGGATCTGCCAGCGGGTGGCTTCGAGGAAGCGCGCGGCTTCGTCGGCATCGTCTGTCACGCAGAACGGGCGCATGGCGCCGAAGCACAGGGATTCGCCGGGCTTGCCGGCGGCGCGGCGGATGCCCTCGAAGCGCGCGCGGGCGGCGGCGAGCATGGCGGGGGTGAAGTGGCGTGGGGTGACCATGACCACGCAGTCGCGCTCGGCGGCATAGCGGTGCAGGTCGGGATTGTCGCCGGCGACCCAGACCTCGGGCATGCCACGCACCGGGCGCGGCGCGATATGGGCCTCGGGCATGCGGTAATGCGGGCCGTCATGGCTGAAGGTCTCGGCGGCGAAGCCCGCCTCCATCATGCCCATGACCTCCAGAAGGCGCGGCGTGGATTCCGCCAGCTCCTGGCCGAAGCGTTCGAATTCGTAGGGCTGGTAGCCGCTGCCGATGCCGAGCACGAGCCGCCCATGGGTCAGCGCATCCACCATGCCGACTTCCGCGATCAGCCGCGCGGGGTGGTACAGCGGCACGATCACCACGCCCGACGCCAGGCGGATGCGGCTGGTCTCGCCGGCCATCCGCGCGACCATCATCAGCGGGGATGGGCAGACGCAATAGTTGCTGAAGTGGTGTTCGGCGAACCAGGCGATGGCGAAGCCGGCCTGCTCGGCGGCCTTCACCTGCGCCACCGCATGGTCGTAGATCGCGGCGGTCGATGTGCCGGGCGTGCGGTAGCCCATCAGGCAGAACAGGCCGACATCCATGATGCGTTTCCCCTTGCGTTGGGCCGATGGTCCCGCAGGACGGCGCTGGGCTCAAGCCCGGCTGGCCGCGCGGCACGATCGGCCCGAAGGCGGGATCGACAGCGATGCCTCGCGACGGGGGCACCGGGCCCTTCAAGCGGTCCGGCCGCGGCGATAGGATCGTGGCGGCGGCGCTGCCCGGCGGCGTTGCCACGAACAGGCGGCGAAGTCGCCGACGCGACAGGAACAAGGAAACCGCCGTCCATGACATCACCATCAGGCGGGCAGCCCGCCGAGGTCACCCGCCCGCTGGACGCCATTGTCATCGGCGCCGGCATGTCCGGCCTCTATCAGCTCATCCGCCTGCGCGAACTCGGCATGACGGCGCTCGTCCTCGAAGCGGGAACCGGCGTCGGCGGGACCTGGTACTGGAACCGCTATCCCGGCTGCCGCTTCGATTCCGAGAGCTATTCCTACGGCTACTCCTTCGACAAGGACCTGCTGGAGGAATGGGACTGGTCCGAGCATTTCGCGCCCCAGCCGGAGACCGAACGCTACCTGAACCGCGTGGCGGACAAGTACGACCTGCGCCGCGACATCCGCTTCCGCTCCCGCGTCACGGCGGCGCGCTGGGACGAGGCCAGCCGAAGCTGGAACGTCGAACTGGAGGACGGCACGCGCTTCGCCAGCCGCTTTCTCATCACCGCCATCGGCGCGCTGTCATCCCCGACCATGCCGGGCTTCCCGGGCATGGACGACTTCCAGGGACAATCCTTCCACACGGGTCTGTGGCCCAAGGAACCGGTCGATTTCGCCGGCAAGCGCGTGGCGGTGATCGGCACCGGCGCGTCGGGCGTACAGACCATCCAGGAGGTCGCCAAGACGGCGGCGCAGCTCACGGTCTTCCAGCGCACGCCGAACTGGTGCGCGCCGCTGCACAATGCGCCGATCCCGCGCGAGGAAATGGCCGAGATCCGCACCCGGTACGACGACATCTTCGCGCGCTGCCAGGAGACCTTCGCCTGCTTCCTGCACACCGCCGACCCGCGCAACACCTTCGACGTGACCGCCGAGGAACGCGAGGCCTTCCTCGAGAAACTGTATTCCGAACGCGGCTTCGGCATCTGGGTCGGCAACTTCAAAGACCTGCTGACCAACCGCGCGGCGAACGCCGTCGTCTCGGAATTCATCGCCAACAAGATCCGCGCGCGGGTGAAGGACCAGCGCGTGGCGGAACGCCTCATCCCGAAGAACCACGGCTTCGGCACGCGTCGCGTCCCGCTCGAGACGCGCTACTACGAGGTCTACAACCAACCCAACGTCCTGCTGGTCGACAGCCGGGCGACGCCGATCGAGCGCATCACCCGCACCGGGATCAGGACCAGCGAGGCGGAATACGACTTCGACATCATCGTCTATGCCACCGGCTTCGACGCGCTGCGCGGCGCCTTCGACCGCATCGACTTCCGCGGGCAGGGCGGCATCAGCCTGAAGGAGACGTGGAAGGACGGCGCGACCTCCCTGGTGGGCATGCTGCAGGAGGGGTTCCCGAACCTGTTCACGCTGCTCGGCCCGCATACGGCGCTCGGCAACATCCCGCGCTCCATCGAATTCAACGTGGACTGGGTGACGGAGATGCTGCGCCACCTTCGGGACAACGGCATCACCCGCGCCGAGCCGCGGCCCGAGGCTGTCGCGGCCTGGATGGACCATGTGGTGGAGGTGGCGCGCGGCCTGCTGTCCATGGAGGTCGATTCCTGGATGACGGGCGTCAACATCAACGTCGCGGGCAAGCAGGTGCGGCACGTGGCGCGCTACACCGGCAGCGCACCGATGTATCGCGCCTGGGCGAACGACATCGCCCGGCAGGGCTATGCGGGGATTGCGCTGAGCTGACATGTCCTTCGCGTATCCGCCCGGGGCGGTCCGGATCGCGGGCAGGGCGGGCTCACCGCCCCCTTTCCAGCCTTCCGCCGCCGATCCACCCTGCCGGCCCGGCATCCTGGCACCCGAGCCCAGCGGACGCCGCCGACAGGAGCGTGGACGAGGCGTGATCATCATCGGACGAGGCAGCGTGCAGCAGGAGGAATGCGACGTGATGGGGCACATGAACGTGCGCCATTATGTCGCGCGGGTGGCGGATGCGCTGGACTGGCTGATGCTGGAGGCCGGGTTGGCGCCGTCCCGCCAGCGCCTCGCGGTGATGGACCAGCATCTGCGTTTTCTGCGGGAACTGGCGCCCGGCACACCCTTCACCATCCAGGGCGGCATCGTCAATGTCGCTGCCGAGCGGCTGCGCGCGGTGGTCGAGATCCGCAACAGCGCGACCGACGCCCCCGCCGCGACGCTGGTGACCGACCTCGGGCTATGGGGCGCGCCGCTGCCGGCAACGCCGCAGGCGGACCGCCTGCTGGTCGCGATGCCCGCGCATGCCGGTCCGCGTGGCCTCGGTTTCGATCCGCCGCGCGAACTGCCCGACCGTGACGCGGCCCAGGCCATGGGCCTGACCGAAGGCTATCGCGGCGCCATCCGCCCGCATGAATGCGACACCGACGGCGTGATGCGCCCCGATGTCATCATCGCGCGCATCTGGGATGGCGTGCCGAACCTGCGCAACCGCGGCACCGGGCTGGGGATCAAGGAGGAAGGGATGGGCTCGGCCGCGCTGGAATACCGCGTCGCGCAGTTCCGCCCGCTGCAGGCCGGGCAGCTGCTGACGGTGTGCAGCGGGCTCAAGGCACTGGGCGAGAAGACCACCACCTGGACGCACTTGGTCCATGACGGCGAGACCGGCGCGGTGGTCGCGGCGGCCGAGGCGGTCGGCATCGCCTTCGACCTCAAGGCGCGCAAGGCGGTCGCCATCCCGGCGGAACGGCGCGCGGCGCTGGAGGCGCTGCTGGTGCCGGGGCTGGGGCTGTAGCACGCGGCGTCAGCGCGAAATGCGCGGGTCCTGCCCGGTCTCGTGGCACTCCACCAGGCCGTTCGGGATCTCCACGCAGCGGTGGCGCGGTTCGGGCGGTGGTGTTCGCGCGCAGCCGGCCATGCACGCCAGGGCGAGGATCACCAAGCAATGCTTCCGCTGCACGTCCCCGGTCCTTGATCCCGCTGCGTCATGCTGCCCGCGGCGCCGTGGTCACGCCAGGGTGGCGAAGCCGGCGGCCAGACTCTACAACCGGCGTCGCAGGCCCCGCAGTGGGCCAGGGAGGAGAGAGAGACCCCATGACCTTCGCCATCGGCCGCCGTGCCGCCCTGAGCCTGGCCGCCGCCGCCGGCACCGCCGGCCTTGCGCAGGCCCAGACCGTCAACCGCACCGCGCGCCTGGTGATCGGCTTCCCGCCCGGCGGATCGTCGGACGTGGTGGCACGGCTCTACGCCGAGAAGCTGCGCGGGCGCTACGCGCCGCAGGTGATCGTCGATGGCCGCCCGGGTGCGGCCGGGCGCATCGCGGTGGAGGCGGTGAAGGCGGCCGATGCCGACGGCACCACCTTCCTGCAGACCCCGGCCTCGATGATGACCGTGCAGCCGCACGTCTTCCCGCGCGAGGTCCGCTACGATGCGCTGACCGACTTCGTCCCCGTCAGCACGGTCTGCTCCTTCCCCTTCGGCTTCGGCGTGCCGATGAACCATCCGGCGCGCACGCTGGACGAATGGATCGCCTGGGCGCGCGCGCAGCCCAACGAGACGCCCTGGGCGTCTCCGGCCGCCGGCTCGGTGCCGCATTTCACCGGGATCATGCTGGGCCGCAAGCTGGGGCTGCGCCTGACGCACGTGCCCTATCGCGGCGGCGCGCCGGCGGTGCAGGACGTCATCGGCGGCCGCCTGCCGCTGTTCATCGGCGTGCTGAGCGAGATGCTGCCGCATGAGGGCACGGGGGTGCGCATCCTGGCGGTCACCTCCGCCACGCGTTTCGCCAAGATCCCGAACGTGCCCACCCTGGCGGAGCTCGGCCATCCCGAACGCACGGCGGAGGAATGGTTCGGCGCCTTCGTGCCGGCGGCAACGCCTGCGCCGGTGGTCACCGGGCTGCACGCGGCGATCGTGAGCGCATCGCGCGAACCCGACATGGTGGCGGCGCTGGGGCGGCTCGAATTCAGCAACACCACCTCGGCCACGCCGCAGGCCTTCGCCGACCAGATCCGGCGCGAGCGCGACATGTGGCGCGACGTGGTGCGCGAGAGCGGCTTCACGCCTGAATGACCGGGGCGCCGCGCGAGATCCGCCTCAACGCCTTCGACATGGCGACACCGGGCCACATCCAGCAGGGGATGTGGACCCATCCGCGGGACCGCGCGACCGACTACCTCGCGCTGGCGCATTGGACCGGCCTCGCGCGCACGCTGGAACGCGGGTTGTTCGACGGGCTGTTCCTGGCCGATGTGCTGGGCGTGTATGACGTGCATGGCGGCAGCCAGGATGCGGCGGTGCGTGGCGGCGTGCAGATCCCGCTGCTCGATCCGATGCTGCTGGTGCCGGCCATGGCGGCGGTGACGCAGCATCTGGGCTTCGGCGTCACGGTGAACCTGGCCTGGGAACCGCCGGCGCTGCTGGCACGGCGTTTCTCGACGCTGGATCACCTGACGGGCGGGCGGATCGGCTGGAACATCGTCACCGGGTATCTCGACAGCGCGGCGCGGGCGATGGGGCTCGACCGCCAGATGGCGCATGACGACCGCTACGACATGGCCGATGAATTCATGGCCGTCGTGTACCGGTTGTGGGAGGAATCCTGGGCGGCGGATGCGGTGCGGCGCGACCGCTCGTCTGGTGTGTACGCCGACCCCGCCGGCGTTTCGCGCATCCGGCACGAGGGCCGGCAGTATCGGCTGGACGCGCCGCATCTGGTGGAGCCGTCGCCCCAGCGCACGCCGGTGCTGTATCAGGCGGGCGCTTCTGATCGCGGGCGTGCCTTCGCGGCGCTGCACGCGGAATGCGTGTTCCTCAATGGCGGGCCGAAGCCGCATGTGGCGGCGCTGGTGGCGGATTTGCGCGCACGCGCCGCGCCGCGGCCGATCCGCGCCTTCCTCGGCGCCACGCTGGTCATCGGGCGCACGAGTGCCGAGGCGCGCGACAAGCTGGAGGACTATCGCCGTTGCGCGAGCGTCGACGCGGCGCTGGTGCATGCCTCCGCTTCGCTCGGCATCGACCTCTCGGCGCTGGGCATGGATGACGACCTGCCCTCCGCGCCCGGCAATGCCATCCAGTCCAACGTCACCGCGCTGCGCGCCGCCGCGCCGCGCGCGACCAAGCGCGCGCTGATCGACCGCATGATCCTGGGCAGCCGCCAGCCGCCCATCGTGGGCAGCGCCGAGGAGGTGGCGGATGCGCTGGCCGCCTGGGTGGACGATGCCGATGTGGATGGCTTCAACCTGTCGCGCACCGTGATCCCCGACTGCATCGACGACGTCGTGGACCTGCTGGTGCCCGTGCTGCAGGACCGCGGCCGCTACAAGCGCGGCTACGCGCCTGGCACCTATCGGGAGAAGCTGTTCGGCGCCGGCCCGCGCCTGGCCGCCCCGCATCCGGCGGCCGCCGTCGCGCGCTGACTGGACGCCCGGCGCAACCGCACTACTTTCGGGACAACCCGAGAGGATCGATCGACATGGACGGAACCCAGATGCCAGCCGCCGCGGCCGCACTCACCGCGCGCTACGGCGCCGGCGCCGAGCCCAAGGCCGGCCCGTGGAACGACACCATTGCGCTGTTGCTGTCGCACCGCTCGGTGCGCGGCTTCAAGACCGATGCGCTGCCCGCAGGCACGCTGGAGACGCTGGTCGCCGCCGCGCAATCCGCCGCGACGTCGTCCAACCTGCAGACCTGGTCGGTGGTGGCGGTGGACGACCCGGCGGTACGCAAGGAACTGGCGACCATCGCCGGCAACCAGAAGCACATCGAGCAATGCCCGATCTTCCTGGTGTTCCTGGCGGATGTGTCGCGCAACGGGCGCCTGGCGGCCGAGGCCGGCACCGAACTCGCCGGCATGCCCTATCTGGAATCCTTCCTGGTCGCGGCGATCGACGCGGCGCTGGCGGCGCAGAACGCGGTGGTGGCGGCCGAGAGCCTCGGACTGGCCAACGTGTATATCGGCGCGCTGCGCAACGACGTGCAGCGCGTCTCCGCGTTGCTCGGCCTGCCGCCGGGGGCCACGCCGGTCTTCGGCCTGTGCGTGGGCCATCCGCTGGCGGGCCGCGAGGGCGAGGTGAAGCCCCGCCTGCCGCAGGCCGCCGTGCTGCACCGCGAGCGCTACGATGCCGACGACACCGGCCACCGCGCCGCTTATGACCCGCGCATGGCGGATTTCTCGGCCCGGCACGAGATGGGCCCGACCACCTGGACGCAGCGCGTGATCGCGCGGCTGGGCACCATGAAGGCGCTCAATGGGCGCGACCGGTTGAAGGATGCGCTGGTGGCGCTGGGCTTCCCGCTGCGCTGACGGCGCCGGTGTGACCCGGCTGATGGCCGGGTCCGCCGCGTGCTCGTCGTTCTGCCGGTTTGGCTGTTATGCCGCGCCGTTGAAGGCCCATCGGGTCTGCACGATGCGTGGCTGACGATGCCTGGCGCTGATGCTCCCCGACCCATCCGGATCCGTGCCGGGGGTGCGGGCCGTTGCCGGCACCGTCAACGATTGCCGGGCCTCAGGCCGTCGGTAGATTCGTGCGTAGCCGCGCCTCGAAATACGCCACGGTCCGCGCAAGCCCGTCCTCCAGCGGCACCTTCGGCTCCCAGCCGAGCAGCCGCCGGGCAAGGCCGATATCCGGGCACCGCCGCGTCGGGTCGTCCTGCGGAAGGGGGCGCTTTTCGAGGGCGGTGCCCGCGCCGCACAGCCCGATCACCCGCTCGGCCAGTTCGCGCACCGTGATCTCATGCGGATTGCCGATGTTCACCGGCCCGGTCACCTCGTCGGGCGTGTCCATCAGGCGCATCAGCCCTTCCACCAGGTCGTCGACGAAGCAGAAGGAGCGGGTCTGCGTGCCTTCGCCGTAGATCGTGATGGGCTGGCCGGACAGCGCCTGGACGATGAAGTTGGACACCACGCGCCCGTCATTGGGGTGCATGCGCGGGCCGTAGGTGTTGAAGATACGCACCACCTTAATGCGGACATTGTGCTGGCGCCTGTAGTCGAAGAACAGCGTCTCGGCGCAGCGCTTGCCTTCGTCGTAGCAGGCGCGCGGCCCGAGCGGGTTCACCGACCCGCGGTAATCCTCGGTCTGCGGATGCACTTCCGGGTCGCCATAGACCTCGCTGGTCGAGGCCTGCAGCACCTTGGCCTTCAGCCGCTTGGCCAGGCCCAGCATGTTGAGCGCGCCGGAGATGCTGGTCTTGGTCGTCTGCACCGGATCGAACTGGTAGTGCACGGGGGAAGCCGGGCACGCCAGGTTGTAGATCTCGTCGACCTCGACATAGAGCGGGAAGGTGACGTCGTGGCGCATCGCCTCGAACTGCGGATGCGCCAGCAGGTGCGCGATGTTGTCGCGCGTGCCGGTGAAGTAATTGTCGACGCACAGGACCTGGTGGCCCTGGCCGAGCAGGCGCTCGCACAGGTGGGACCCGATGAAGCCGGCGCCGCCGGTCACCAGAACGCGCTTGCGTGAGATCATGGACGGTCTTTCGTGGTCGCTGGGGTCATGGATCCATCCCGGGCAGGCCGGCATCGGTCCGGCGTCGGCCCGCGCGGAGCGCATGCCTTCGTCGTGGATGCCGCGACCGGCACGGTGACGCAAGTGCCAAAAGCGGTGCGAGGAGTCCTGCGCTCACGCGTCGGATGGGGCCCGCACGCGGCCGAGTTGCGCCACCACCAGGTCGGCCAGGTCCCCCGGTTCGAGCAGCGACATGCAGGTCTGCGCCTTGGCGCAGTCGCCGTAGCAGCACAGGCAGTCGAGTGCCCTTGTCCATGTCTTGGCGACAAGCCCATCGAAATCGGCGATCTCGGCCTGGCTGGTCGGGCCGAAGATGGCGACGCTGGGCAGGCCGATCGCGGTCGCGATGTGCAGCGCCAGGGTGTCGCCGCACAACAGCACGTCGGCCTCGGCCAGCACGGCGACGAAGTCCGGGATCGAGCGTTCCGTCAGCACCGCCCGGATCGCGGGGTCGCCGCCACACAGGTCGAGCACGGCCTGCGTCTTCTGCGCCTCGGCCGCGCCGCCCAGCAGCAGGATGGTGGCATCGAGGCGCCGGCGCAGCAGCGTGCAGCACTGCGCGATCTGCGCGGCGTCGATCATCTTCTTGGGCCAGCGCGCGCCCGAGCCGATGTTGATGGCGATGCGCGCGCGCGCGCCGCGCGGCCCGACCAGCGCCGCCACCCGCGCCGCCGCGTCGGCACGCAGCGCGGGCGGCATGACCAGCGCCGGCGGCGCGACCGGCCCGTCGGCACCCAGGATGTCGGCCATCAGGCGCTGGTAGGTCTCGGTGTTCTGCCGCTTCAGCCGGTCGAAGGCGGCCATGGCGAGCCAGCGCTCCGCGGCGGCGTTGCTCGGGCGCACCACGCCGTTCTCGATGCCGAAGCCGACCGGGGGGCGCCTGGTCGCCGCCATGGTCGCGAGCGAGGCGCTGGCGACGTCGTTCGACAGCGAATAGACATGATCCCAGCCGCCGGTGGCCAGCCGCGCCATGCCGAGCTCGGACAGTTCGATCACCTCGTCGACGCCCTGCACCATGCCGACCAGTTCGACAGAATCGCGCCGGGTGATCCAGGCGATGTAGGCATCGGGGTGGCGCGCACGGATCAGCGGCAGCATGCTGGCCGAACGCAGCACGTCGCCGATGGCATCGAGCTTGATGAACAGGATTCGCGTGGCGACCGGCGAAGCGTGGCGGCAGGTCGGGCATTCCGATCCGTCGGCCTTGTTGAAGACGCAGGGCTTGGTCCCGAGGAAGTGTCGGCATCGGTCGTTGATCGGGACAGCGTCCATCATGGTCCTCGAAGGATCGGCGCGCGGGCCGGTGTCGCACCGTGCGGCACCGCACAGCGCCATGCTGTTCGCCACGACCAGTGTTCCCGCCGATGCACCCTGGCGGCAACACGGATCAAGGCGCACGGCCAAAGGCCCGGCAGCCGCTACCGGTTGCCGGTCCCGAAGACGCATGGTATCGCCTGGATGGTTGATAGGCCAGCGCAACAAATCGATCCCGCGGGACGGCGCGGCATGCGGCTTGGCCAGCCTCGCCCTGGCCGATCGAGGGGAATGATGGCAGCCGGCAGTCCGCAGGGTGGCGAAGCCGCCGCCGGGCGCGGCGGGCCTGACGGGGACGCGGGTCTGGCCAGCCGGGCGGCGCGCGACGCACTGATGGTCTTCGTCGGCCGCGTGGTCTTTGTCGCGCTGTGGTACGTGGCGCTGGTCCTGGTCTACAAAGGCCTTGGCGAGGATGACGCCGGCCTGGCGAATGCCGGCCTGTTCGCGGTGTCGATCGCCTGCGTCAAGATCATCAGCGGCTGCCTCATCGAGCCGGTCGACATCGCCCTGATGCGACGCGGGCCGGGGCTGCTGCGCAGCGACCCGCCGGCCGCCTTCCGCCTGTTCCGGGCTGCGTTCTGGATGCGCCTGGCTGCGGTGCTGACAGCCTGCGCCGTCCTCGTCGTGGGCGTGGCTGCCTACGGGTCGCGCTTTCCCGGCGCGGCGGGCCTCACGCCCCTGGTGCCCTTCATCGCGGCGACCGTGCTGGGGGAGATGCTGTTCCGCTCGGTGCTGGTCGTGCTCCAGGGGCAGGAACGCTTCCGCGCCTTCGTCCTGATCGAGGGCGTACTCCAGCTCGCGCGCTTCGCCGCGATCCTGGTCTTATGGGCCGGCGACGCGATGGATCTGCGGCATGTCATCGCCGGCTATGCGCTGGCGCCCTATGTCGCCGCGCTGGCGGGGGCTGCGGCGCTGCCGCGTGGCATCTTCGCGTCCGCCGCGACCGACCGGGACGCCTTCGCCGAGCTGCTTCATTTCCTGAAGTGGATGATCCCGGCGATGGTGCTTGCCACCTTCAACGAGCGGCTCGACGTGCTGCTCGTCTACGGTGTCGCCGGCGCGGCGGCGGCCGGGCTGTATGGCGCGATGATCACCCTGGCGCTGGCACCGGACCTGCTCGCCGGCAGCCTCGGGTCGATCCTCCAGCCGCGCATCGTCGAATTGCAGGCGAAGGGCCACTATGGCGCGACGCTGCGGCGCTACCTGTGGGTCGCGCTGCCGGCCTGCGCCGTGTTGCTGGCTGGGGCCGTGCTGCTCGCCGGGGCTGTGATCCCTCGCTTGCTCGGCCCGACCTACGCGCAGGGGGTGCCGGTGTTCCTGTGGCTGCTGGCCGGCACGCTGTTCTGGCTGGCGGTGACGCCGCTGCCGATGGCGCTGGTGGCGATCCAGGCGCCACGCCGCGTCGCCTTCGTGACGCTTGGCCAGTCGGCCATCGTGCTGAGCGGCGGGCTGCTGCTGCTGCCCGCCTTCGGTGCCATCGGCATGGCGCAGACCATCTTCGGCATGCGGGTGGTGATCGCCCTCGTGCTGCTGGCCCTGGCACATCGGCTCGACCGGACTGCGCCAGCCCAACCCGCCGGCGGCGGCGGGCCTTTCGCCGGGCCGGCGCGATGATCGCGCCGCCAGGTCGGGGCCGCCTTGCACCTTTCGATCCTGCCAGGACAGTGAAGCAAGACATGCGCGCAGCCACACGAGCGACCAACCGCCCCGCCACGCCCCGCCCGGAGCAGCGCCGATGAACGCGCCGGCCGAACCGCTCGCGCTCGAAGGGGCCGACATCATCTGCCTCGGGCCCGCCGAATGGGGCGTGATCCGGGCCTCGACCGAATACACCATGTTCGCCTTCGCGCGCGCCAACCGCGTGATCTATGTCGAGCCCTTCGCATCCTGGATCACGCTGCTGCGCACCGCGCGCCTGCAGCGCCGGCGCCGCGAACGCAAGCCGATGATCGAGCAGGTGCGCGAGAACTTCTGGGTCTACCGGCCGCCGGCGATCGGGTTGCCGGGGATCACCCGGTCGGCGATGGCGTCGAACATCAACGGACGCATCCTGGCGCGACTGCTGCGCGGCGTGGCGCGGCAGCTCGGCTTCAAGGACCCAATCCTGTATTCGCCATTGTACAATTCCGCCGGCTTCCTGCGCAGCTACCCCGCGCGGCTACGGGTGTTCGAGAACCAGGACTACGACGCCGCGCTGGCGCGCGACGACGACCACAAGCGCCTGGTGCTGGCGCTGGAGGCGGAAACCTGCCGCGCCGCCGACCTGTGCTTCGCGGTGACCGACGAACTCGCCGACATCGTCCGGCCGTACAACCCGAACGTGCATCCGGTCTATTGCGGTGCGGCGCTTGAAGTCTATGGCCGCGCGCTCGACCCCGCGACCGAGGTTCCCGAGCCGATCGCGCGGTTGCCCGGGCCGGTGATCGGCTATCTCGGTGGCGTCGATCCCTGGAAGATCGACACCGGCCTGCTGCGCCACATCGCGAAGGCGCGGCCGGGCTGGAGCATCGCGCTGGTCGGCTATGTCTGGTTCGGCTTCGACAAATCGGTCTTTGCCGACTGCCCCAACATCCATGTGCTCGGCCCGCAGGACTACGACGACCTGCCGCGCTACGTGAAGGGCATGGATGTCGGCATCCTGCCCTTTCCCCTGAATGAGATCACGCGCAACGGCGATGCGGTGAAGACGTATGAATACCTGGCGGCCGGTCGGCCGGTGGTGAGCACATCGGTGCCCGCGGCGCGGCGGCTCGCGCCGATGGTGCGCATCGCCGAGACGCCGGAGGCCTTCATCGCGGCGATCGAAGCCGCGCTGGCCGAGCCGCCGGAGATGCGCGCGGCGCGCCACGACTTCGTCCGCCCGCATTCGTGGGACTCACGCGCGCGGCAGAAGGCGGCGATCATCCGCCGCGCGCTGGATGGCGACCCGGCGGTGAGCCGAAGGCGGGGCTGAACCTCAGCGATCGGCGCGTGCGGCGCGCAGCGGGTTCGACACGCCCGCCAGTTTCAGCCGCAGCGCCGCCGGGCTGTCGAAGGGCGCCACGCCGTGGCGCGGCCAGGCGTGGCGCTGCCCGGCATGGCGCGCGAACAGGTTGCCCGGCGCGGTGGTCACCGCGGTGCGGAAGCCGAGCGTGTCCGCCAGGCGCCATTCGCGTTCCCCCGTGGTGCCCGGCACGCCATAGGGGAAGGCGAGGTGGCGTACCGCACGCCCGGTCTCGTGCTCGAGCCGTTCGCGGCTGCCGGCCATCTCGGCCGCGGCCGCTGCCTCGTCCAGTGTGGCCAGCGGCGGATGGCTCAGCGTATGCGCGCCGATCTCGACGAAGGGGCAGTCGGCGAGCCGTCGCACCATCGCCCAGTCCATCATGTGGCGCGCTGCCAGTGCGGCCGGGTCGGCGCCGTAGCGGCCCGCCAGCGCCGTCATCATCCCGGCGCGCACCGCCGGCGGTGCCCCCAGCATGACCCCGGCCGCGGTGGCGAAGGCGCGCGCCTTGGCCGGCGCATCGCCCGCCGGCAGGTCGGTCTCCTGCGGCAATGGCAGGCGCAGGACGGGTTCGCGGGCGATCGCCTGGTCCAGCGCATACCACCACAGCGGTGCCGTTCCATCGACCAGGCCGGGCGCGACATAGATGGTGGCGGGCACGCGCCGCGCCTGCAGGATCGGCAGCAGGATGTCGTGGTTGTCGCGGTAGCCGTCATCGAAGGTGAGGCAGCAGAAGCGCCCCGGCCGCGGCTGCGCCAGCCTGTCCAGCGCCTCGTCCAGGCTCACCACCGCGACGCCGTCGGCAGCCAGCGTGTCGAGCAGCTGCTCGAACAGCGCGGCCGGGATGATGTTGCGCTGGTTGGCCTCGAAGAACAGCCCCGGGTCGCGCGGGCCGAGCCGGTGGAACACCAGCACCGCGCCCAGGCCGCCGAGCAACGGGCGGGCCAGCGCCGCGAGGCCGAGCCGGACCAGCAGCGCCTTCACCCGCCGCGCCTCATGGCCCGCAGGCCGCCTCGGCGAGGATGATGTCGGAGGTGAGGCCGGTGGTGCGCCCGCCGAAATACCACAGGCGGATGCGCCCGGGCTCGACCAGCGCGGTCGGCCCGCCGAGCGTCCAGGAATCCGGCTGCCCCTCCCGTGGGGCCAGGATCGGGTTGGCCGGGTTGCGTTCCCAGCGGATGCCGTCGGCGCTCCAGGCATGGCCGATGGCGCCGCGCTGCATCTCGATCCCGTCGCGGTAGTCGCGCAGCGCTGAGCCGAAGTAGAACATGTGGTAGCCCTGCGCCGCGTCGGCCACGACGTTGACGTGGCTCGCCCAGATCTCGTCCCAGGCGCCCGAGGGGCCGAGGGCGAAGACCGGGTTGGGCAGGCGGTTCCAGGTGACGCCGTCGGTCGAGGTGGCGTGGCCCACGCGGAAGGTGCGGAAGCCGTCCGCCGGTTCGCCCAGGCCGACATACCACATGCGGTACAGCCTCGCCCGCGCGTCGTACAGCACGCTGGGTTCGAGCACGCCGCCCTGGCGGCAGGCGCCGGGTGCGGTGCAGGCGGGTTGTTCCCAGGCGTGCATCGCCTCCAGCACCGGCGGGCCGTGCCGCGTCCAGCGCACGCCGTCGGGCGAGGTCGCGAGGCCGATCCCGAAGGTCAGGCTGCCATCCGGGCGGCGATTGCCGGTGTAGTACATCCGGTACACGCCATCCGGGCCGACCAGCACGGAGGCGTTCTCGAGCCCTGGCGAATCCCAGTCGTTGTCCGGCGGCGGCAGCACCAGGTCCATCACCGGGTCGGGCCGCACGGGATCGCGCCAGACCGTCCAGACCAAGCCGTCGGCGCTCTGTGCGCGCGCGATGCCGCCGCGCTGGCGGCTGTTGGCGTTGGTGAACCACATCTCGTAGCGGTCCCCACGGCGGATCACCGACGGGTCGGCGGCGATGCGATAGGGGCTGAGCGGCCCGCCCGAGGCGGTTTGCGCCACCGTGCCCACGCGCGTGAAGGGCCCGGGGAAGCGACAGCGCGGGGCTGCCTCGGCGACCGACGCGGCGGCCAGGACCGTGGCGCCGGCCAGCGCGGCCATGGTGCGTCTCGGGTGCTGCGAGCGCATCCTCACCTCCCATCCGGCGGGGCGGCGGAGCGCCCCAGGGTGCGCGAGAAGTAGCGCAGCGCGCTCGCGACATGCCAGCGCCAGGCGCGGCTGAATGGCCGCTTCGCGCTGCTGCGCTGGTGCGCGTGCTCGAAGGCCAGCGCGGGGAAGACCCAGGTCGCGAGGCCCGCGCGGCTGAGGCGCCAGGCCAGGTCGACATCCTCGTAGTACAGCCGGTAGGCCTCATCCATGCCGCCGATCGCCTGGTAGTCGGCCCGGCGCATCAGCAGGAAGGCGCCGAAGATCCAGTCGACCGGGAAGGGATGGTCGGTGCGCATGTCGGTCATCAGCCCGCGGCAATACCAGCCGGGCTGCACTGCCCAGCGATCCGCGCCCAGGCCGCGGGCGATCGGGATGGCGGGCGATGGGAAGCGGCGGAAGTTCTGCTGCGGCGTGCCGTCCTGGTCGAGCAGCGTGCAGCCGAGCAGGCCGACCTGCGGCCTGGCCTCCAGGAAGGCGAGTGCGTCAGCGAGGCGGCCGGCGCGATGCACGGTGTCGGGGTTGAGGAACAGGATGCAGCGCCCGCCGCTGGCCGCGGCGCCGCGGTTGCAGTTGGCGGCGAAGCCGACCGGGGCGGTGTTGGCCACGACCCGCGCCGGCGTGCCCGCCAGCGCCGCCGCCGCGCCGCCTGCCTGCAGGTTGTCGATCACCAGGATTTCCGCCCCGAGGCCCTCCAGCGCCGGCGCCAGGGAGGCGACGCATCCGGGCAGCAACGCCTCGTGCCCATGGCTGACGATGACGATCGACAGGTCGACCGGCGGGGTCATGCGAGCGGGCCGGCGAGGGCCTCCTCGAACAGGGCGCGGACCTCGGCGCCATAGACGTCGCGGGCGTAGCGGCGTTCGACCCGCGCGCGCGCCGCATCGCCGAGCATGCGGCGGCGTGCCGGGTCGCGCAGCAGGCCCTCGATCGCGCCGGCCAGCGCGGCGGCGTCACCAGGCGGGCTCAGAAGGCCGCTCACCCCGTCCTCGATGATCTCCATCGGCCCGCCGGCGCGTGCGGCGATCACGGGTGTGCGCATCGCCATCGCCTCCATGATGACGGCGCCGAAGGGCTCCGGCGCGATCGAGGTGTGGCAGAACACATCGAGGTCGGCCATCAGCGCCGGGATGTCATCCATCCGGTAGCGCCAGCCCAGGAAGCGCAGCCTGTCCCCCAGGCCGAGCGCCGCGCCCTTCGCCAGCATCTGGTCGCGATAGGCCTCCATCCCGCCCGGCGCATCGCCGGACACCAGGAAGACCGCGTCGGGAAACGCGCGCGCCACCTGCGCCGCGGCATCGAGAAAGACGTCGAGCCCCTTCCACGGATCGAGCCGCGCGACGAAGCCCACCACCGGCGTGCCCGGCGCGATGCCGAGTTCGGCGCGCACCGAGCGCGTCACCGCCTCGCGCGACCAGACGCCGAGGTCGATGCCCTCGGCCAGGTAGCGGATGCGCGGATCCGCCGCACGCCCGCCGAAGACACTGCCCGAGACCGCATGGGTCATCGCGATGACCATGCGCGACAGGCCGAGCACCATCCGGCCCAGTGCCGGGCGCGCGACCGGGATCGCCGGCGGGATCTCGCGCACGTGCCAGATGTGCGGCGTCCGCGCGAGCCGCGCAGCGAAGCCGCCATAGAGGCAATAGAGCGAGTTCGTGTGGACCACCTCGGCGCGCTCGGCGCGGATCAGCGCCGCGAGGTCGCGCACGGTCGGCCACATCCGCGCCAGGTAACGCCCCTGGTAGATGGGCGATGGCAGGGTGCGCAGCTGCATCATCGGCACCACGTGCACCCGCGCCCCGGCGGCGCGCAGCAGCGGCGTCACCGGGCCTTCCGCCGGCAGCGCCACGGTGAAATCGTAGCGCTCGCGCCCCATCGCCTCGATCAGGCGCACCAGCCCGATGTCGGACCCGCCGACCTCGTTGTTCGGGTGGACGTGGAAGATGCGCCGGCGTTCAGCGGCCACGGGCTGCCTCCTTGGTCGCCAGGGTGGCGGCGAAGCCTTCCAACTGGCGCAGCATCGCCGCCGGGGAGAAGTGGTCGATCAGGCGCTGCCGTCCGGCGGCCCCGAAACGCGCGCGCAGGTCGGGGTCGCGCGCCAGCCGCGCGAGCGCCGCGGCGAGCGCTGGCACCGAGCCGATGTCGACCAGCAGCCCGGTCTCGCCATCCTGGATCGCCACCGGCAGGTCGCCGGTGCGCGAGGCGATCACCGGGCAGCCGACGCTCATGGCCTCCATGGCTGAGAGCGGGAGGCTGTCCTTGATCGAGGGCACGCACATCACGTCCATCGCGCACAGCCAGGGCAGGACCTGCGGCACCAGGCCGGCGAAATGGACATGCCCGGCGACGCCGAGGCGTTGGGCGAGGGCGCGGTATTCGGCCTCCGCGGGGCCGTCGCCCACCAGCAGCACGGTGAGGTCGAGGCCCTGCGCGCGCAGGCCGGGCAGCGCCTCGATCAGCAGCGCCTGGCCCTTGCCCGGGTGCAACCGGCCGAGCGTGCCGGCGATGATGCCGCCCGACGGCGCCACGCGGGCGCGGATGATCGCTGCCTCGGCCGCATGGGCCGCGCGGTCGGCGGCGGGGATGCCGTTGGTCACAAGGCCCACGCGCGTGGCGCCGACGCGCCGGACCTCCTCCTCCATGGCGGAGGAGCCGACCAGCACGAGATCGGCGAAGCGCACCAGGCGGCGGTCGACCTCCTCGTAGTATTTCTGGATGCCGGAATGGGTGTGGCGGAGCCAGCCATGGACATGCGCGATCCAGGGCACGCGGCGAAAGCGCGTGACCATGAAGGCGAGCAAGTTGGCCCGCATGTCGTTGGCATGCAGCACGGCGCCAGGCTGCGAGGCGAGCAGCGCGGCGAGCCGCCGCGCGGTGGCCGGCGAGCGCGCCACGCCGTGCCAGTCGATGCGCTGCGTCGGCAGGCGGGCGGCGACATCCTCGAGCACCGGGGGCAGCCGCTCGCCCGGCCGCGCCAGCAGCACGAGCAGCGGCGGGAAGCGGTCGCGGTCAAGGGTGTCGGCGATCATGCGCAGCAGCGTCTCCGGCCCCCCGGCGCTCAGGTAGGCGCCCTTGACCATGACCAGCGGCACCGGCCGGGGCGCTGTCGGATCAGGGCGATCGGACATGGGTGCGGGCATCATGCGCGGCGCCGGGCCGAGCGGGACAGCGCGAGGACAAACAGCACCAGGCCCGCGAGGCTGGTCGCCGCCGCCAGCAGCAGGTGCACCGCGCGGCTGGGCGGCAGGGCGTCGATGGCGATGGCGTAGACCAGGCTCGCGCTCAGCGGCAGCACGGCCAGCGCGAGCAGGTTGCGCCGCCGGATCGGCGCGGCGAAGGCGGCGAGCAGGCTGGTATCGTGGCGCCCGGACCGGTAGCGACGCAGCGCCAGCGCCAGGATGCCCAGCAGCGGCAGCAGCACCAGCGGGGCGATCGGGACGGTCGGCACCGTGAAGGCGGCGAAGAAGCCCAGCACCAGGGCACTGGCGATGCCAAGCCCCAGGCGCGAGGGCCTGAAGCTCTCGGGCCGGCCCGCCCCGATGGCGAGATGCGCGAGCGCGAGGCAGCCGGTGGTCACCGCGGCATGCAGCAGGAAGATTTCGGGCGTGGCGCCGACCGGCGGGATCTCGGCGAGCCAGCCGAAGCCCCAGACGCCCCAGAAGACCCCGAGGCCGAGCGCGAGCGCGAGCGTGGGCCCCGGCCCCGGCTCGCGCAGCGCGAGGCCGAGCGCATACCAGCCCACCAGCAGCGAGATCGGCCCGTGCCAGGCGAGCGCGGTCCAGGCGATGGTGAAGGGGAAGGGCATGGACGGATCGCCAAACACGGTCATGGCAAAGACGCCCTCGCCGATCCAGCCGAAGAAGGCGCCGGCGAGCAGCAACGCCCAGGCATCGCCGACCCGGCAATGGCGGATGACCGCCAGCGTCAGGTAGCCCATCAGGCTGTAGAGCAGCCACGCCAGCAGGCGGCCGTGCGGTTCCTCGTCGGGCCGCCAGACCGCCCAGAAGACGGTCTCTGAGAAAAAGAACAGCGCGTAGCCAGTGCCCAGCACGAGGCCGGCGCGGCGCAGCGCCGTCATGGCCGCGCGCCCGCCGGTGGCGAGAGCGCGACCCGCCGCAGCGCCGCGGCGAAGCCGGTCAGGATCCACATGATCTTGGTGAAGGCGAGCGTGCCGAAGGCCCAGCAGACAAGATAGCCGATCGCCCCTGCGGCCAGGCAGTCCGCCAGCAGCGCCCAGCGCGGGCTGCCGCGGCGGCGCACCAGCGAAAGGTCGCGCATCATCAGCAGATAGAGCACGCTGAAGGCGGCGAAGCCCGGCAGGCCGAACTCGACCCAAAGCTGGGAGACCGTGTTGTGCGGGTTGGTCCATTCATAGCGTTCCTCCCCGATGCGCACGCGGCGTTCGAATTCGCGTTCCCAGACAACGAGGTCGTCCGGAATCCCGGGTTGGTCGGCGAACCAGCGGTGGAAGTTCGGACCGAACTGGTTGTAGCCATAGCCGGTGATCGGGCGCTCCAGCACCAGCGCCGCGGCGCCGATCAGCAGGTAGGTGCGCAGCGGCGTGCTGCCGCCCTCGCGCACGTATTCGACCGAATAGAGCCGTTCGAGCCCGGCGGGGTTCCATGCGGCGAATCCGATCGCACCGGCGAGCGCCGCGGCCAGCAGCGGCTTGACCGGCAGCCGCCCGCGCAACACCAGCCAGAGCACCGCGAAGCCGAGCGCGAGGACCGCCGAACGCGTGAACGAGAGCACCACGCCGATGCTCTGGAGCGCGACCGCGCCCAGGATGAACAGGCGCGGCAGCGCGGCGGCATAGCGGTGGAACAGGTACAGATTGACCGGCAGCACCGCCACCAGCGTGTACCCGAACCAGTTGGAATCGCCCATGCCGCCGGTGATGCGCTTGACCTCGACGCCATCGAGCGAGTCGCGGTCGATGACGGCGCCGATATTGCCCTGCACGAGGCTCGGGTCGTCGGATTCGATCGCCAGCGCGGGCAGCAGGAATTCCATCAGGCCGAGCAGCGCCGAGCAGGTCATCGAGCCGGTCAGCAAAATGCAGGAGATGTCGAGCGCGCGTTCGCTCTCGCCGGCGATGTTGGCGATCATCACCATCAGCAGCGCGAGCTGGATGTAGCGGATGAACCCTTCGCGCGCCGCATCCGGGTCGATGTTGGCGAAGCCCGACAGCCAGACGGCGACCAGGAACGCGACCAGCGCCGGAAACTGCGGTGACCAGGTCATGGGGATGCGCAGCAGGATGCTGCGTGCCGCCCATACGGCCAGCGTCGCCGCGGCCGACGCCTTGCTGAGGCTGAGCGGCATGCCGATGATGTGCTCGCTGCCCAGGGTCTGCAGCGCGGTGCCCGAGATCACCATCAGGCCGAGGCCGAACACCGGCAGCACGTAGATCGCCGCCGCCAACGCCACGGCGAGCACGCCGCCCGCGGCAATCATTGGCCCGGCCAGCGCCGCGGCAGCGAATAGGCCGGTGCCGACGGCGATCGGGATCAGCGGCGCGCGCTGGCGCATGGCCCACCCGGCGCCGGCCGGCCCGCCCCGCAGACGCCGGCGGTCGGGACCGCGTCGCGGGTTGCGCGCGCGCTCATGCCGAGGCGGTCCCGCCGCCTTCGCGCGCGATGGCGCGGCGGCTGCGCCAAGCGGCCATCGCCGCGATCGCGCGGTGCGGCAGCAGCCCGAAGCCGATGCGCAACCAGGTGGCCGGGCGCAGCGTGACCGAGGGTACCTCTCGCAGGATGGCCGCGAGGTTGGCGAACCAGCGGCGGTACCCGTCGGCACGGCTCATGTGCAGCACTTCGATGGCGACGCGCGCGCAATGGGTTTCGGCCTCGGGCAGATGCGCGGAGGCGCCGTTGGCGACCGCCTCGGGCCACGCGAAGATCCGGCGCGCCACCGCGAGCTGGCGGTGGAACATGTCGTTCGACCGATACAGCGGCATCGACATCGCGTCCGGGTGGATGCGGTATTCGCACAGGATGCTGTCGAGGTAGCCGACGTCGCCTTCGAGGCACATGCGCGCGAACAGCCAGACATCGACCAGCGCGTCGAAGGCTTCGTCGAAGGGGCCGGTGGCGCGGATGGCGGCCGTGCGCATCACCATGCTGGAGAAGCAGAACCCCTTGCTGAAGATGGCGGGCATCGCCGCCGTGCCCTGCGTCACACGCGCCCAACTGCGGTCGGAGGTGCCGAACCGGCGGCCCTGCGGGTCGATCCAGGCGGCCGGGCCGTGCACCATGGCGCAGCCCGGCTCGGCATCGAGGAAGGCGACCGCCGCCTCGAGGAAGCCGGGGTCGAGGATATCGTCCGAGCCGATGACCAGGACGAATTCGCCGCGCGCCGTCAGGCATCCCTTCCGCACCGAGCCGAAGAACCCGATGTTGCGCTCGTTGACGCGAAAGGACACGCGTGGGTCGTCGTAGCGCGCGACCACTGCCGCGCTGTCGTCGGTCGACCCGTTGTCGAGCACCACCAGCTCGAAGTCGCGAAAGCGCTGCGCCAGCACGCTGGCGATCGCCCCGGGCAGCCAGTGCGCCGTGTTGAAGTTGGGGATCACCACGCTCACGCGCGGTGGCACCTCCTGCGGGGCGGCATGCGCGGTCATGGCGCGAACCTCGCGCGGCTCATCGCCCGCGCCCCGCCGGCTGCCCGCCTACAGAATCGGCGTCGGCGGGCGATGGCTCGTCCTCTCGCCGGCCGGCCATCGCTGCGCGGAATTCGAGATACAGGATCAGCCCGGCCGCCAGCACCAGTCCAGCGATCAGGCCCAGCAGCACCGTGCGCCGGATCGAAGGTGCGGAGGGCAGCGTCTCGGCGGTCGGCGGCATCACCACGCGCAGGCCGGACAGTTGCACCGCCTCCATCGCCTCGGCGATGCGCGCATCCTCGTAGCCGCGATCATACAGGTCGAGGGCGCGGCGGTGGCGCGTGACGTCCTGCTCGCGCAGCGCGATCTCGATCGCCGCTGTCTCGACCTGCTGGAGCTGGCGACGCAGCCCGGCGATCTGCGCCTCGAGCTGGTGGGCGCGGCCGCGCTGGCCTTCGAGCTCGATGCGCTTGGCCATCAGGTCGCGCTCGAGCGACTGGTGCAGCAGGTTCACCCCCCGCGTGATCTCGTCGATGCGGTAGGGATCCTCGGCCTCGACGAGGGCGTTCAGCGCCGCGGCCTGGCGGCGGATCTCGGTGATCTCGGGGCTGCCTTCGCCGTAGCGCGCCTGCTGCGTCGCGAGGTCGACGCGCAGCTGCCCCAGCCGGCTGCGCAGCGCGTCCGTGGCCGAGTTGCGCGAACGCACGGTCGACAACTCGATCTCGGCCGGCAGCGCCGCCAGTGCCTGCTCGCCGCGGCGCAGTTCGGCCTCGGTCGCCGCGATGGAAGCGGTCACCTGGCGCAGCTGCACCTGGGCGTCCGCCTCGGCGCGGATCAGCACCGGGCGCTGCTCGGCTACCGACCACACCGGGTTGTCCGACTGCAGCCGATAGGACAGCAGGCGTTCCTCGGCGACGCGCAGCTCAGCCAGGCGATCGGCGCGCCCGTCGCGGAAGAAGGCGGTGACGCCCGGCATCCGGTAGGCATGGACATGGCCCGAGAGCGCGAGCTCGATGAACTGGGCGAGCACGATCTCACCCGCGCGCGGGTCGGGGAAGGCGAGGGTCAGGTCGATGATGTCGGTCCGGCGCACCGGCTCGACGCGCAGGGCCGCGCTGATCGCCAGCGCCAATCGTTCGAGCCGCGTGGTGCGTGGACGCAGTCCCAGCATCACCAGCGCCTCGCGCACGGCCTCCTGGGCGGCGGCCATGGCGTCCTTGCCGGCCCGCTTCACCTGCTGGAAGAAGGTCTGCGGTGGGCCGTCGGAGAAGAATCCCTCGCCGAGCCGGTTCACCACCTCGGTGACCAGGCGCGGGTTGGAGAAGATCTCGACGCCCGTCGCGGGGTCCTCCGGGCGGCGCAGCGGCGGAGCCTGGGATGCGCCCTCGCGTGCCACCAGCAGCGGAGAGGTCACCATTTCCGGCCCCAGATTGACCAGGATCTTGGCCGAGACGATGTAGCGCGGGCCGCCGATGAGCACGGCCTGGGCCAGCAGGCCGAACACGCCGGCCACCGCGCAGGCCAGGATCAGGCGCCAGTAACTGCGCAGCAGCGCGAACACGCCGAGCAGGTCGGTCGGCAGCCAGGTGGTGCGCACAAGGCCTTCGGGCACCGCCCGCCCGGCCATGGGACTGCCACCTTCCATCAAAACCCCTCATCAAGCGGTGCGCGGATCATAGTCGACGTCATGGGCATCATCGGCGGATCGGGATCACAGGCCAGCGTGGTCTGGTCCCTCCCGATTATCCTGCGGGCTGCGACGCTTCGTCCGCCTGACGCACGGAGCCGCTTATGCCCCCGTTCGGCGCGCCCGCGCAACATCACCCGCCGCCCGGCCGACCCCCGATGTGGGCGGCGTTCGCGCTGTCGCGGCACAGCCGGTGTGCGTTCCTTGCCAAACAAGGATTGGCGACGTAATCAATAGGTTGCGCTGAGGAAACAATGGTCATTTAAAGCGGGATGGCCGGGCCGTAACGACGGTCACTCCCTCTCTGAAGTGTTTCCAAGCAGGGTCGCATGACGTTATGCTTCGGTGTGGATCCGAAGGCCGTGCATCGCCCAACCAGCGCCGGAAGGATCAGACGTGACGAACCGGTTCCCCGCTCCGAAACGCGCTTTCGACATCGTCGTGGGCCTCGGCATGGGCGTCGCGATCCTGCCGCTGATGCTGCTGGTGGCCGCGGCGATCGCGCTGCTGGAAGGGCGTCCGGTGCTCTATGTCTCGCGCCGCCGCCTGGACGGTGAAGGGCCCAAGCCGGTCCTGAAGTTCCGCACCATGCGCCGGGATGCGGAACGCATCGCGAACCGGGATTCCGTGCCGGTGATCGGTACGCGGTTCCTCAACCTGCCGATCGGCTCCCCCCTGTACACGCGGATCGGGCGGCTGATCGAACTGCTGATGCTGACCGAGATGCCGCAACTGCTGCATGTGCTCGCAGGACGCATGACGATCGTCGGCAACCGGCCGCTTCCCGAGAACGTGGTCGCCTCGCTGCGTGAGGAATTCCCGGAGGTCGAGGAACGCTTCGCGGTCCGCGGCGGCCTGACCGGTCCTGTCCAGCTGGTGGGACGCGAGTACATCTCCGACGCCGCCCGTATCGACATCGAGATCGCCTATTGCCGGACCGTGCTCACCGCCTATTCGCCGCTGCTCGACCTCAGGATCCTCGCCGCGACCGTCACCACCGGGTTCTGGCCTGGCAATCGCTACACCCCCGCGGACGTGATGGACCTGTTGCAGCGCCATGGCGGGCCCGCCGCCGACCCTGTGCGGCAGGTGCGCGCGCCGGTATCCGCGCCTCCGGCCGGGAAGGACCAGGACCATGAGGCGCCGGCCGCCGGCTCCGGGGTGGTACGCCGATGATCGGCGCGCGACAGCGCAGGGCGGGTTGCCATCCGCTGTGGCGCGGGATCGCTGCGGTGGTCGGTGTCCTGCTGATGGCCGGGTCGAGCCTCGCGGCCGATGACTTCCTGGTCGGACCTGGCGACCGGCTGTCGATCAGTGTTCACCGCCGTGCTGACCTGTCGGGCGAATTCCGGGTGCTGCCGGGCGGCGCGCTGTCGCTGCCCTTCGTGGGCAACCTGAGTGTCGCCGGGATGTCGCTCGAGCAGATCCGCGGCGCGATCGCCCAGCGTCTGCGCGACGATGCGGCGTTGCTCGATCCGCGCGTGTCGGTCGAGATTTCCGAGATGCAGCCGGTTCTGGTTTCGGGCATCGTGCGCCGGCCGGGCCAGTATCCATTCCAGATCGGCATGACGGTCGGCCATGCGGTCGCCGCCGCCGGAGGAATGCGCCGCTTCGAACTCGAGGAGGTCGGCGCGCGGGTCGAGGTCATGCGCCTGCGCGAACGTGTGCGCGAGGCGCAGGAAGCGACCGGCGTCTCGTTGGTCCGCCAGGCCCGGCTGCTGGCGGAGGCGGCCGAGCGCGAAACCTTCGACCCACCCCCCGCGGCCACCCGCTTCCTGCCGGCGGAGCGGCTCGCCGAAGTGGTCGAGAGCGAACGCGCCATCCAGCGCCACCGCGAGCTCGCGTTCCGCAGCCTGCTTGAACTGGTGGTCACCCAGACGGCAGCCTTCCAGGACGAGATCCGCGCCCTCGAGGAACAGACATCCGCAAAGGAGCGCGAGAGCGAACTGCTGGCGCAGGAGAGCCGCTACATCGAGGGGCTGATGCGCCAGGGTCTGACCGCGCGCGACGCGCGCATCGTGCAACTGGCGCGCGCTGCGGTGCAGATCGATGGCGAACGCCGACAGATCATGGCCTTCATCGCGCGCGCCCGGCAGCAGATCGCGAGCACCGAACAGACGCGCGTCAACGCCATTACCCAGCGTCGGCTGGAAATCGCGACGAGCCTGAAGGACGCCGAGGACCAGATGGCGCGGCTTCGCACGCAGATCGAGGAATCGCGCGCCGGCCTCGCGCAGCTGCGCGAGACGCTGCCGCCTGAGGATGCGCCGCTCGGCGCCCGCACGCCGCCAGCCTTTTCCATCCTGCGCGTGCGCGCATCCCCGCCGGGGCGCATCGATGCGCATGCCGACACGCCGCTGCTCCCCGGCGATCTCGTGGACGTGCTGGGCGATGAGACCGGCGCCCGGCGCCTGGCCGGCGGCGCGGCACGCTGAGCATGCGATTGGCGTTACCTCACGGTCCCTTGGCGCCGGCAGATCGGTCGGTTCCGATCGCGGCGCGGTTCCGACATTAGGAGGCTTGCAGTGAAGGTCGTGATCCTGGCGGGCGGCTCGGGCTCCCGCGCCTATCCGTTCACGGAATACCTGCCCAAGCCGATGATGCCGGTGGGCGGCAAGCCGATCCTGTTGCGCGTGATGGACCTTTACGCGCGCGCCGGCCTGACCGACTTCGTGCTCTCGGTCGGCCACCGCAAGGAAGTCATCTACGACTACTTCGAGGGGCGCGACTTCGGCTGGAACGTCGAGATCGTCGACACCGGCGACAAGACTGACACGGGCGGGCGTATCCTGGGCTGCCGGCATCTGCTGGGCGAGACCTTCATGGCGACCTATGCCGACGGCCTGTCCGACGTGGCCCTGCCCGACCTGCTCGATTTCCATCGCCGTTCCGGCAAGCTCGCCACGATCACTTCCGTCCCGCTGCGGTCGCAGTACGGCACCATCGAGGCCGATGCCGAGGGCGTCATCGAGGATTTCCGCGAGAAGCCGGTGCTGCGCGAACATTGGATCAACGCCGGCTTCTTCGTCATGGAACGGCGCATCTTCGACCACTGGAAGGGCGAGAACCTCGAGCGGGAGGTCTTCCCCAACCTGCTGCCGGGGCGGCACCTCGCCACCTATCGCCATGACGGCTTCTTCAAGTCGATGGACACCTACAAGGACCAGCAGGAGATCGAGGCGATGTTCGCCGAAGGCGTCCTGCCCTGGATCCGCAATGCCGCCTGACAGCCTGCACAACGGGAGCACCGCACATGACCGCGACCAATGAATTCTGGAAGGACAAGCGCGTCTTCATCACCGGCGCCGCTGGCTTCCTGGGGTCCTGGATGGTCAAGGAGCTGAACAGCCGCGGTGCGACCACCATCGGCTACGTGCGCGACCTCGGCTGGCATCTGTCGCGCCGCGAGGATCCGACCACCGAGCCGCACTTCACCGTCTATGGTGCGCTCGAGGACTACGACACGGTGCTGCGCGCGATCAACGAGCACGAGGCCGACACCGTTCTTCACCTCGGTGCGCAGCCGATCATCGGCATCGCCAACCGCAATCCGCGATCGACCTTCGACGCCAATATCCGCGGCACGTGGAACGTGCTCGATGCCTGCCGGGAACTCGGCAAGCAGGTGAAGCGGATCGTCGTCGCCTCCTCCGACAAGGCCTATGGCACGGCGCCGACGCTGCCCTATGACGAGACGATGCCGCTGCACGGGCTGCATCCCTACGACGTGTCGAAGTCCTGCACCGACCTGATCGCGCAGACCTACTTCCACACCTACAGGATGCCGGTCTGCGTCACCCGCTCGGCCAATTTCTTCGGTGGGCGGGATCTCAACTTCAACCGCATCGTGCCCGGCGTGGCGCGCTGGGCGATCCAGGGGGAACGCCCGGTCCTGCGCTCGGACGGCACGATGATCCGCGACTACATCTATGTGCGCGATGTCGTGCTGGCCTACCTGAAGCTGGCCGAGCGGATGGAGGACCCGGCGATCCACGGGCACGCCTTCAACTTCTCGACCGAGCAGCCGATGTCGGTCCTGGAACTGATGAAGCGCGTGCTTGCGGCGGCCGGGCGGTCGGATCTCGAACCCATCATCCTGGCCGAGGCCAAGAACGAGATCCCGGACCAGCACCTGGCGGCCGGCAAGGCGCGCACGATGCTCGGCTGGACGCAGACCTGGACGATGGACGACGCTCTGGTCGAGACCGTGGAGTGGTACCGCAAGTGGCTCGAGGCCGAGGCCGCCGCCGCGCGCGCCTGATGGCGGCAGGGGCGCCTGCGCGGGCCAGTCAGGCCCGCGCGCGCCAGCGGGCCAGGTCGGCCTCGACCATCTCGGCGATCATCTCCTCGAGGCTCGTCTGCGGCACCCAGCCGAGCTGCGCGCGCGCGCGCGCGGCATCGCCCACCGTCGCATCGACATCCGCCGGGCGCAGGAAGGCGGGATCGACCCTCACATAGTCCTGCCAGTCCAGGCTGACCTGCGCGAAGGCGATCCGGCACAGGTCGCGGATCGATGCGGCGCGCCCGGTCGCGACCACGAAGTCCGCCGGCTTGTCCTGCTGGAGCATGAGCCACATCGCGCGCACATAGTCCCGCGCATGGCCGAAGTCGCGCCGCGCATCGAGGTTGCCCATCGGCAATTCGGTGGCGAGGCCGAGGCTGATGCGCGCGGCGCCGTCGGTGATCTTGCGCAGCACGAATTCGACCCCGCGCAGCGGGCTGTCGTGGTTGAACATGATGCCGTTGCAGCCGAACAGGCCGAAGGCGTCGCGGTAGTTCTGCACCAGGCAATGCGCGAAGACCTTGGCCGAGGCATAGGGGCTGCGCGGATGGAACGCCGTGTCCTCGTTCTGCGTGGGCGTCCGTGCGTGGCCGAACATCTCGCTCGAACTCGCCTGGAAGTAGCGCACGCCGGGGGCGGCGATGCGCACCGCCTCCAGCATGTTCGCCGTGCCGATCGCGGTCACCTGCGTCGTCAGCAGCGGCTGGTCCCACGACATGCGCACGAAGGATTGCGCGGCCAGGTTGTAGATCTCGTGCGGTTCGACCTTCTGGAGCAGGCGGATCAACGAAGACAGGTCGATGAGGTTGCCATCGACCATGCGCACCGAGCCGGTGCAGCCCAGCCGCCGCAGGCGGTCCTGCACCGCTTCGGACCCGCCGTGGCGATGCAGCAGGCCGTAGACCTCGTAGCCCTTCTCCAGCAGCAGCGCGGCGAGATACGCGCCGTCCTGACCGGTCACCCCCGTGATCAAAGCGCGAGCCATCGCGTCGCCTACCCCATGATTCTTCGTGCCGGCAACGCGAACCTAGCCGTGCGGCGCAGGACCCGCCAGCAAGCACGGGTCGGGGGTCGGCCGCGATGTCTGCTCGATCATCCGGGGCGGCTGCGCGACGGCGCTTCGGTGCCGTCAGGCGCGGCGGGCGTTTGCCGATGTCAACGCCGGACTGCGCCGAAGGGCGCGTCCGCCAATGCACCCTCAGCCGGTCTCGGCGCGCACCAGGCTCGGCAGGCCGACGCGGAAACGCAGGCTGGCGCGCACGCCCTCCTCGGGAAATTGCAGGTTCACTTCGGCACCCGGGCCCAGGTCATGGACCAGCCCGCGTTCCAGCAGGCGTACGCCGAAGCCGCGGCGCTCGACGCTCGGCGCGGTCACCGGCGGCCCGCCGCTCTCGCGCCATTCGAAGCGCGCGACGCCGTCTTCGCCCAGCGACCAGGTGGTGTCCACCTCGCCACCCGGGCGCGACAGCGCGCCATGGCGCACCGCGTTGGTGGCGAGTTCGTGCAGCGCCAGCACCAGGGCCTGCGCCTGCGGCGCCTCGACCTGGATGCGCCCGGACCCGGCGATGCGGATGGCCCGCCCGCTACCCAGCCACGGGCCAAGCGCCGCCTGCACCACGCGCGCCAGGTCCACGGGCTCCCATCCACCTTCCGCCAGCAGGTCGTGGCTGCGTGTGAGCGCCTGCAACCGCCCCACGAAGTCGCGCCCGAAGCCGGTCGAATCTCCGCCGGCGCGGCGCAGCGACTGCGCCGCGATGGACTGCACGGTGGACAGCGTGTTCTTCACGCGATGGTTCAGTTCGGTCACCAGCAATTCGCGGGAGCGTTCGGCGCGCACGCGTTCCGTCACGTCCTGCAGCACGGCGGAGACGCCGGTGACCACGCCGTCGGAATCCTTCACCGGATGGCAGGATGCCAGCCAGTGGCGCAGGTGCTGCACAGCCCCCGGCGCCTGTCCGGTGCAGGTCACGTCGAGCACCGGACGGCCGGTGCGCAGTACCTCCTGCTGGGCGGATTCGAGCGGCGCGGCGAGGCCGTCGGGCATCACCTCGTGCGGCGCGCGCGCGACATGCGCCTCCGGCGGCAGGCCGCTGATGGCGGCGAAGCGCGCATTGACGTTGACGAAGCGCAGCGTGGCGTCGACCAGCGCCAGGCCGACCGGCACGTTGTCGTACACCGCGCGGAGTTCCGCGACCGTCTGGCGCACCTGCGCCTCGTTGAAGCGGTGCGCGGTGCCGGCGCCGCGCGCATCGGCCACGTCGTGGATGGCGCCGACCCATTCGATCAGCAGGCCTTCCTCGGTCGAGACCGGCACGCCGGTGGCGCGCACCCAGCGCCAGGCGGCGGCCTCGCTCGCGGTGCGCAGGCGGAACTCGACGCCGATGGTCTGGCGCGCGACCAGGCAGCGGCCCCATTCGGCCAGCGTGGGCGCGCGGTCGTCGGGGTGCAGCATCTCGATCCAGCCATCCTTGCGGAAGGCGGGCGCGGTCTGGCCGGTCAATCCGGCCCAGCCGGCGGCCTCGATCCAGCCGCCGGCGGCATCGGCGCGCCACAGCACCAGCGCGCCAGCCTCGGCCAGCGCGCGCAGCCGGCGCGTCTGGTCGCGCGATGCGGCCTCCGCCTCGGCCAGGGCAGCGCCCAGCATCGCGATCTCGGCCGGGCCGGCGGGCAGCGGCGCGGCGGGCGCGGGGCTGTCGCTGCGCAGCGCCTCGGTGGCCGCGGCCGCATGCTGCACTAGGCCGAGCACCGGCGCGCGCAGGCCACGCACCGTTGTGCGCAGCGTCGCCGCCGCCGCCAGCACGCACAGCGCCAGCAGCCCCGCGGCCCAGGGGAGCAGGCCGACGCCGCCGGGCACAGGTGCAGGCAAGGCGACCAGGCGCCATTCCGGCGCCTCCTGCAACGTCGCCACGACGACATCGATCCGCGTGCCGGACGGCGTGGCGACCGTGCTGGCCACGCCGCGCGGCAGCGCCACCACGGTCGGCCAGTCGGGCAGGTCGCGGGGCTGGCTGCCATTCGAAGCCACCATCCGGCCCCGGCTGTCCAGCAGCACCGCGCGCTCCGGGCCCATCGCGGCGGCCAGGCGGTCCAGGCGCAGCGGCAGGCTCAGCACCGCGTCTGTCCGGCCGTCGCGCATCAGGGGTACCATCAGCATCGGCGGCATCAGCGCCCCGCCGGGGCCGTTCAGCATGTCGCTCACGCGCGCCCGGCCGGTCTCGACCGCCCAGAGCCCGGCCGCGATGGCCGGCGTGGACGCGAGCGGCGTGCCGAAGGGCTGGCTGGTGTCGACCAGCATGCCGAGGCCGCGGTCGAGCAGCCCGACCGGCGCGCCCAGTGCATCGGCCAGGCGCCGCGCTGCGCCGTCGGCGGCGGCGAGGTCGGATGCCGCGCGGCTGGCATCAATGCCGCTGCCGAAGGCGAGCAGCGCCTGGCGGCGCGAGTCGATCTCGGTATCGATGGCGCGCGCCGCGGTCTGGGCGCTGGCCACCAGCCGCGCCGCGGCCGCATCGCGTTCCGATTGACCATTCAGGATGCCGAGCACGATACCGCCCAGCAGCAGCGGCAGCATCGCCACGCCCACGAGCAGCAGCAGGCGCGCGCCAAGCGTTGCGCCGCGGGTGCCGACCTGGCCCGAGCTCTGCCTCATCCCCTGCACGACCTGCTCCCGCCGGGGCCCACACCCCCGCCAACATCTAACGTTCAACTAAAGGTTGTTCCATTGCAAGCATTTAACGGTGCGCTGGCATAAATCGGCATTCACGATGCTGAAAGCGCCACGGGGTGGTGTTAGCGTCGCGCCATGGCGGTCATTCAACGGCGGAACACGGCATGGCGCGGCGCGATGGTCGCTCGCGCGTTGGCTATGTGCGTCCTGCTGGCGACCGGCCTGCTGCTGGCCGGTTGCGCCGCCGAGGAACCGCCACCTGACGACCTTCCGCTGCCGCCCGAACCGCCGGCACGTGTGCAGGCGGCTCGCCAGCCAGCCACCGGCCCGGCCCGGCCGCGGGGCAACGAAGCCGAGCCGACTGCCCCACCATCCGAGGCGCCGGCGACCGTCGCGGAACCCCCGCCCGCCCCGGCGGCGCCATCCGCCTGGCGCGTGGCGCGCGACGGGACGCTCGGTTGCGCCGATGCCGCGCCGCTGCGCCTGCTGCGCCAGGGTGCGGATACGCCGCCGCGCCTGCTGGCCGAGGCGCGCGCCGCCGGCGCCTGCCGCACCACCTTCCGGCTGAATGCCTGGGCGCTGGAAGCGGTCGAAGCCGACCTGGTGAGGCTGCGCCTGGTGAATGGCGAGGCGCTGACGCTGTGGTTCCTGCGCGCCGACGTGCTGCCACCCTGACCACGGCTGGACGACCGACCGTCCCGGCGTGAGACTGCCGCACGGGAAGGGAATTGATCCGCGCATGAGCTGGCAGGCCGAACTCGACGAATTGCGACGGCGCGAGGCGCTGGCCCGCGAGATGGGCGGGCCCGACAAGGTGAAGCGCCAGCACGATGGCGGCCGGCTCACGGTGCGCGAACGCGTCGAGGCGCTGGTCGACCGCGGGTCGTTCCACGAGGTCGGTGCGATCGCCGGCCGGGCGGAATACGACGCGGCCGGCGAGCTCGAATCCTTCACGCCTTCCAATTGCGTCATGGGCCGCGCGCTGGTCGATGGCCGCCCGGTGGTGGTGGTGGGGGATGACTTCACCGTGCGTGGCGGCAGCGCGGATGCCACCATCCGCGACAAGCCCATCATGGCGGAACGCATGGCCGGCGAACTGCGCCTGCCGATCATCCGCATGATCGAGGGCTCGGGCGGCGGTGGTTCGGTCAAGACCATCGAGACGACCGGGCGCGCCAACCTGCCCGGCGGGGTCGGCGGGACGCAGCTGTACTACCAGACCACCGCGAACATGGGGCTGGTGCCGGTCGTGACGCTGGGGTTGGGGTCGGTCGCGGGGCTCGGCGCGGCGCGGCTGGCGGCGGCACATTATTCGCTGATGACGAAATCCTCCGCGATGTTCGTCGCCGGGCCGCCGGTGGTGGCGCGGCTGGGCGAGACGCTGGAGAAGCGCGAGCTGGGTGGGTGGGAGATCCAGACCCGCGCCGGCGGCGTGGATGATGCGGTGGAGACCGAGGCGGAAGCCTTCGAGCGCGCGCGGCGCTTCCTGTCCTACCTGCCGTCATCGGTGTTCGACCTGCCGCCCGCGGTGCGCTCGCGCGACGATGCGGCACGGCGCGATGATGGCCTGATCAGCGCGATCCCCCGCGACCCGCGGCAGGCCTACAAGATGCGCCCGATCATCGAGACGCTGGTGGACCAGGGGTCGTTCTTCGAAATGGGGAAGTGGTTCGGCCGGCCGGTGATCACGGCCTTCGCGCGGCTGGACGGGCGCGCTGTTGCGGTGCTGGCGAGCGACCCGGTGTTCCAGGGTGGGTCCTGGACCGCCGATGCCTGCCAGAAGGTCATCCGCTTCGTCGACCTGGCGGAGACCTTCCATTTGCCGGTGGTCTACCTGATGGATTGCCCGGGCTTCGCGGTGGGGCTGGAGGCGGAGAAGACGGCGACGATCCGCTGGGGCGTGCGGGCGATGGCGGCGGTGAACCAGTGCCGCCAGCCGTGGTGCACGGTGATCCTGCGGAATGCCTTCGGGGTGGCGGGCGTGGTCCACCAGCCGGCCGGGCGGTATTCGATGCGCTATGCGTGGCCGTCGGCGCGCTGGGGGTCGCTGCCGCTGGAGGGTGGTGTGAAGGCGGCCTATGCGGCAGAGGTTTCGGCCGCCGAGGACCCGGACGCGAAGGCGGCGGAGATCGAGGCGCGGTTGCAGAAGCTGCGCTCGCCGTTCCGCACGGCGGAGGCCTTCTGGGTCGAGGAGATCATCGACCCGCGGGAGACGCGGCCGCTGCTGTGCGAATTCGCGCGGCTGGCGGAGCCGTTGCGGGCACCCGGCGTCGCCGCGCTCACCATGCGGCCCTGACGGCGCGCCGCTACCGGGTGAAGCGGAACCAGACGTTCTCGCCCTTGCGGGCGGTTTCGTGTGGCCGCGCCGCGAGGGCGGCCGCCACGGCCTTCGTGCATCCGGGCCTGAAGCGGTCGTGGAATTCCAGCGTGACGACGGAGGTCGCGTCCAGCCATGAGAGGTCGGCGGCTTCGAAGACGTCCTTCTCGGCACCCTCGATGTCGATCTTCACCAGGTCGGCGTGGCTGATGCCGGCCAGGTCCATCACCGATCGCATCGCGTAGGCGCGCGTCATCGGCGTGGCCGGGTCCGCCGCGGGGGTGCCGGGCACCGTGCGGGTCGACCACGACCCCATGGGCTTGCCGTTCAGCGTGGTTTGCAGCGCGAGATCGGTATCGGTCTTCCACAGCGCCGCATTCAGCAGCACGACGTTGTCGAGGTGCCCGCAATTGGCCTGGAGGCACTGGAAGTTCCGCGGGTCGGGTTCGAGCGCCACGATCCGCGCCAGCGGAAAACGCTGCCGGAACCACAGCACCGAGTATCCGACATTCGCGCCGGCATCGATGATGGTGGTCGCGGCGGGCAGGAAGTCGTGCCGATATTCGGACCGCACGAACACCTTGCGAAAGACCTGCTGGTCCGTTTCGCGCGTCCGGATGATCACCGGCCGGTCGAGGCCGGGCACGGTCACCGCGTAGGATTCGATCTCGAAGGCCGACAGCACGGCAGCGTCGAACATCGACTTCCCGATAGTCAGCAGCATCCGGCGATCCTTCTTTGTGCGACGCGGCCGCGCCGCCAGCGCGACCTTACGCGCAGCGCGCGCCGGGCCGCCATGGCGGCGCCCAGCGGTGCTATTCCGGCGTGATGCCCGCCTGCGCGATCACCTGCCGCCACTGCGGCACTTCGGCCGCCAGCCGCGCCGCCAGCGGCGCTGGCCCGTCGAGCAGCAGTTGCGACCCGCGATCCGCCATGCGCCGCGAGAGTTCACTGGTCGGCGCGGCGAGCGGCGCCAGTTCCGTGTTCATCCGCGTGATCGCCTCCGGCGCCGTCTGCTTCGCCGCGAACAGTCCGAACCAGAAGGGAACCGCGTAGCCGGCGATGGTTTCGCCGATCGCCGGCGTGGCGGGCAGCAGCGGCGCCCGCGTTGCCGTGGTCACGCCGATCGGTCGGATCGTACCGGCGCGGATATGCTCCAACGCCAGCGAGAGGTCGCCCACGAAGGTGTCGATCTCGCCGCCCAGCAGCGCGGTCATGATCAGCCCGGCGCCGCGATAGGGCACGTGCAGCAGGTCGATGCCGGCCTTCTGCATCAGGAAGGCGGAGGCGAGGTGGGTGGCGGACCCGATGCCCGAACTGCCCACCGAGACGCGCCCCGGGGATTCCTTCGCCCGCGCGATGTAGGCCGCGAGGTCGGCCGGTCCGTTGGCGCGCACGCAATAGACCAGCGGTGCCTCGGTCACCATCGTCACCGGCAGCAGGTCGGTGAAGGGATCGAAGCCGAGGTTGCGCCTGAGTGCGGGCAGGGTGGCCACGGAATTCGACGTGATCAGGAAGGAGTGGCCATCCGTCGCGGTCGCGACATGCTGCATGCCCACCTGGCCGCCCGCGCCGGCGCGGCTGTCATAGACCACGGGCTGGCCCAGGCGCGGCGTCAGGTAGTCCACGAAGTAGCGCGCGGGGACGTCCTGCGGGCCGCCGGGGGCGAAGGGGCTGATCAGGCGCACCGGGCGCGTCGGCCAGGTAGCCTGCGCCAGCGCGGGCGCGGCGAGGCCGGTGGCAAGGGCGGCGCCCAGGCTGCGGCGTGCGATGTCCATGCGTGTCACTCCGGCGATGACGGGACGATATCGTCCCAGCGGGGCAGGGGGCGGTCTTCGATCGGCACCAGCCAGGCGGCGTGGTTGGCGTGGGTGATCACCTGGGCGGGCAGCAGGATCTCGCGCGGGATCGGCGCGCCGTTCAGGTGGCGCAGCGCGGCCATGACGGCGGCGGCACCCATCTTGAAGCCGTCATAGTCCATGCTGGCCAGCAACCGGCCGCGCGCGATCTCCCGCGCGGCCTCGATCGTGCCGTTGTTGCCGACGACCAGCGCGCTGCGCCCGGCGGCTTCCAGCGCATCGAGCGCACCCAGCGCCATCAGGTCGTTGGTGCAGATCACGCCGTCGATGCGCGGGTGCTGCGCCAGCAGCCCCGCCATCGCTGTGCGCCCCGGTTCACGCAGGTAGCGCCCGGGCGCCGTGCCGAGCACGCGGATGCCGGGATGCTTCGCCAGCGTCTCCCGGAAGCCGCGGCCGCGGTCGCGGTTGGTCGGCGCGGTCTCGGGGCCCTCGATCAGCACCACGTCGCCGCTGCCGCCGAGTGCCGCGACCATCACGCCGGCGATGGTGCGGCCCATCGCCACGTCGTCGGCGCCGATGAAGGTGACGAAATCTCCGTCCATGCGGTTGACGAAGCCGATGAAGGGGATGCCCTGCGCGATCGCCTGCGCCACCGGCGCTTCCAGCAGCGCGTCGTCGGCGGGGGCGAAGATGATGGCATCGGGGCGTTCGGCAAGCACATCGCGCAGCAGGGCTATCTGCTGCGCCGGGTCGTCGGGCGTGGCCGGAAAGTGCCGCGTGGCGGTGGCCCCTTGCGCCACTGCGGCGCGTTCCACCCCCAGCAGGAAGGCCTGGTAGTTCGGGTTCACCCCGTTCTTGGTGAAGGCGGCCAGGCGCGGCATCAGTCGCCGCGGATGCCGGCGGCGCGGATCACCTCGCCCCAGGAGGCCAGGTCGCGTGCGATGCGCGCGTTCAAGGTGGCCGTATCCTCGAATTGCGGGGTCAGGCCATTGGCGAGAAGGCGTTCGCGGAAGGTCGGGTTCTCCAGCGCGCGGCGCGTGGCGTCCGACCATTGCGCGAGGCTCTCGGCGCTCATGGCCCGCGGGCCGCAGATGCCGAACCAGCCCGCCATCTGCAGCCCAGGCACGAAGGCCGAGACCGGGCGGACATTGGGGAACAGCGGCGACCCGGCATCGTCGCCCATCGCCAGCACGCGCAATTCGCCGCCCTGGATCTGGCGCATCACGTCACCGAGGTTGGTGATCATGAAGTCCATCCGCCCGCCCAGGATATCGACCACCGCGGGCGTCGCACCCCGATAGGGCGCGTGGATGATGTTCAGCCCCGCCCGCGCCTTCAGCAATTCGACCGACAGATGCTGCGCCGAACCGACGCCGGCGGAGGCGTAGTTCAGCGCGCCCGGCCTGGCGCGCGCGGCAGCGAGCAGCGCCGGCAGGTCCTGGTAGGGGCCGCGCGCCGCCACGATCAGTGCGTAGGTCGACAGCGCGACATTCGCCACGCCGGTCAGTTCCGTGCGCGGGTCCACCGGCAGCGCCGCACCGGGCAGGTTGGGCGTGATGGTCATGCTGCCCATCGGGCATTGCAGCACGGTGTTGCCGTCGGGGGCGGCGCGCGCCACCACCTCGGCGCCGATCAGGCCATTGGCGCCGGTGCGGTTCTCGACCACGCCGCGCGCACCCATCAGCGGCGGGACGTATTCGGCGATGAGGCGCGCCATCAGGTCGCCCGCGCCCCCGGCGGCGAAGCCGGAGATCACGCGGATGGTGCGGTCCTGCGCCAGGGCGGGGAACGCGATGAACGCCGCGACGGCAGCGAGCAGGATGCGACGCATGGATGTTCCTCCCGGTTCGTTGGGGGGAGGCTAGGCCGGATCAGGCGGGGAAGGCGAGGGGGCGCCGTCGATCCGCCGCGGTCGCGCGTCTGGGCGTGCGCCCAGGCGCCTGCCTGGGGCTGCCCCCTGTTCCATTCGCGGACGCAGGCTCGGCGACGCGCAGCGCCGGACTATCCGCCTCGACGAGATCCTCCGCCGCGTGCGCCCCTCCAGAACAGATCTTCGCCGTGCGCATTAACCTCAGGCCCCCCCGGTTCCACTGCTTGCAGTTACCCGGCTGCCTCGGCGATTATTCATTCTTGCGAATCGTTGACCGCACACCAAGGTTCCAACGGCGCCAAGGCGCGCCTTACCACCCAGCACTGGACTTCCATGGACGACAAGGACCGCGTCTTCGCCCGATTCAAGGACGATAAGCCCGCCTCCGATCGACGCGAGACGCTGAGCATCCCGCGCCGGGGCAGCGCCATGGGCAGCCGGGCCGTGGAGGTTGTGCACGTCCGGTCGACTGGCGTGCCGACGGGCAAGGGCCAACTCCGGCGCCCGGCGTTCAACGATCGCGCCGCGACATGGGAGAACGGGTTTCCCGCCAGGCCTGCGGCGCAATTCCCAACGAAGGTTGATGCAGAGGCGCCCGCGAGGGCTGAGCCGATCACGCATGTGATGCCGATGTGGGAGCCCACGGCGGTTGAGGCCGAGGTCGCCACGCCGGGTCGCAACGAAGCGCCGGTGGTTGCCGCGGTGGAGGCCAGCCATGCACGTCCACGCAAGTCAGCGAGACGCGTCGCCGATCCGTTCGACGCCTCCGACGACTGCGCGAACTGCCTGCGCTGCGGCTATGCGATCGAGGCGGCGCGGGAGCAGCGCGGGCTGATGACGTGCTCGGCGTGCGGTTAGATCGCACCCGGAACATCGCGTGTGCCTGATGGGGGCCGATCAATGGGGGCTTTTGCCGCCCGGCCGGTGCTAGACTTCCCGCCCCAGGCGAGGCGCCGCTTTTGATTGAACAATACGGCTGGTCCGATGCACTGCAGCTGGCCTTCGAGCCGCATGCGCGAGCCGGCTACATCCCTGGGCGAATCATCGTCCAGCAGCGCCTGGCGGACCTGGTGGCCACCGATGTCGGCACGCTGAGCGCCAAGCTCTCCGGACGCATGCGTCACGAGGCTCGGGAGGCGGGCCATCCGGCCGCCGGAGACTGGGTGGCTTTGTCTGCGAACGCCGACGCGGGCACGGCCACCATCCATGCCGTCCTGCCCCGCCGCACGGCCTTCGTGCGCCGCGCGGCCGACAGCGTGCAGACCCTGCAGGTCATCGCAGCCAACATCGACGTCGTCTTCGTCGTCACCTCGATGAACGCCGACCTCAATCCGCGTCGGCTCGAGCGCTTCCTCGCCGCCGCCTGGCAGAGCGGTGCGCGGCCCGTGGTGGTCCTGACCAAGGCCGACCTGTGCGAGCAGCCCGAGGCCCAGGCCGCCGAGATCGCAACAATTGCGGGGGGCTGCCCGGTGCTCATCGTGTCAGTGCGGCAGGGTCTCGGCCTGGCAGGCCTGATGGATCACATCAAGCCGGGCGAGACCTGTGTGCTGATCGGCTCATCGGGCGTCGGCAAATCGACCCTGGTGAATGCGCTGCTGGGCGAGGAGCGGATGGCGACCCAGGACATCCGCGCGGCGGATGCGCGGGGGCGTCACACCACCAGCCATCGACAACTCGTGCTGCTGCCTGGCGGAGGGCTGCTTCTCGACACGCCTGGCATCCGCGAAGTGGGGCTGGTGGACGCGGATGACGGCCTCAGCACCGTTTTCGACGACATAGAAGAGCTGGCCCGGAATTGCCGTTTTCGCGACTGTGGGCACGATACCGAACCGGGCTGTGCCGTGCGCGGCGCGCTGGACGCGGGCCTGCTCGATGCCGACCGCTGGGCGCATTTCCAGAAGCTCAGTCGGGAACTGGCGGCGTCGGGGCTGACGAAAGACCGCATGGCGCAGGAGGTGCAGCGCCGGCGCCAGGCTGCGCTGCAGAAGGCGTATCAGTCGTCGAAGAAGGATCTGCGCGACCCGGTCCTGTGACCTTTGTCGGCCGGTTCGCGCAACCGCTGCCGCCAATTTCGGCCCCTTGTATCCTGCGTCGCCGATGACGCGCTCGATGAAACGGACCACGCGGCGTGCCTGCGGCGGGTGCGGCCCGGCGCCTTCGGATCCTGTACGTCGGCTGGATGGACCACGATGGCGGGCAGGCCCCGCGCCGTAGGCTGGTCCGGGAAGCATCCGGTACAGGCGGGTGCGAGCCCATCGAACCCCCCGAGGAAACTCCCTGGACCTTCGGTCAGGTGGCCGTGTCCAGGGCGGCGAGCACAGCATCGGCCATGGCGCGCGTGGACAATACCGGCTCGCCGGGCAGGGCGAGGTCGGCCGTGCGGGCGCCGCCATCCAGCGCGGCAGCCACTGCGGCATCAAGCCGGTCGGCTTCCGCCGGGAGCCCCGCCGTCCAGCGCAGCAGCAGCGCGGCCGACAGGATGGCGCCCAGCGGATTGGCGATGCCCTTGCCGGCAATGTCGGGCGCCGAACCATGGATCGGTTCGTACAGCGCGCGCCGCCGCCCGTTCGGCCCGGGGGCCGACAGCGCGGCCGAGGGCAGCATGCCGAGGCTGCCATTGATGGCGCCGGCGCAGTCGCTCAGCAGGTCGCCGAACAGGTTGTCGGTGACGATCACGTCGAAGCGCGTCGGCGCACGGCCCAGTTGCAACGCGCAATTGTCGGCCAGCATGTGCTCCAGCGTGACGTCGGGGAATTCAGAGGCGTGGATGGTGCTGACGACGTCGCGCCACAGCCGCCCGGCCTCCATCACATTGGCCTTGTCGACCGAGGTGACGTGATTGCGGCGCGTGCGCGCGAGTTCGAAGGCGAAGCGCGCGGCGCGGGCGATCTCGGCCTCGGTGTAGCTGTGCGTGTTGACGCCGCGGCGCGTGCCGTCGGCCTGCGTCTCGATGCCGCGCGGCGTGCCGAAATACACCCCGGCGGTCAGTTCGCGCACGAACACCAGGTCGGCGCCGGCGACGGTGCGCGCCTTAAACGGGGAGGCCTCGGCCAGCGCCGCCTGCGCCTTCACCGGGCGCAAATTGGCGAAGACATCCAGCGCGCGGCGGATGGTCAGCAGCGCGCCCTTGCGGCGTTCCTCCGGCGGGATGTGCGTCTGGTCCAGGCTGCCGGTGGCGCCGAACAGCAGCGCATCGGCGGCCATGATGGCGGACCAGGTGCGCTCGGGCATGGTGGTGCCCTCGGCGGTCCAGGCGGCGGAGCCGAACAGGTGGCGCGTCATGCGCAGCGGCACGGCGCGCCTGGTGACGAACCAGTCGAGCACGCGCACGGCCTCGTCGGTCACTTCCGGGCCGATGCCGTCGCCGGGCAGGACAACGATGTCGAGCATGCTCATCGCTCCACGCTTTCCCACGCCCAGGGCCGGCGCGCGCGGTCGGCCGCCTGCCAGGCGATGATCTCGTCCTTTCGCTTCAGCGTCAGCGCGATGTCGTCGAGGCCTTCCAGCAGCGCGTCGCGCTTGCGCGCATCGACACTGAAGGGGATCTCCGCACCATCGGGTGTGACCACCACCTGGCGCGCCAGGTCCACGACCGTGTGGCGCGCACCCTGCGCGGCCTCGGTCTCGTCGGCGATGCGGCGGATGGCGTCCTCGGGCAGGCGCACCGGCAGCAACCCGTTCTGGAAGCAGTTGTTGAAGAAGATGTCGCCGAAGGATGGCGCGATGACGGCGCGGAAACCCATGCCCATCAGGGCCCAGACCGCGCCTTCGCGTGAGGACCCGCAGCCGAAATTCGCCCCCGCCAGCAGGATGGGGCTGTCGCGGTATTGCGGGCGGTTCAGCACGAAGTCGGGGTTGTCGGAGCCATCCTTGGCATAGCGCATCCGCTCGAAGGCATAGGGGCCGAGCCCGGTGCGCCCGGTCCCGACCAGGCGCTGGATCGGGATGATCACATCGGTGTCGATATTGGCCCCCAGCATCGGTGCCGCGGGGCCGCTCACGGTGGTGAACTTGTCCATCTGTGCTGCCCCCTACGCCGCGAAGGACCGGACATCGGCGATGGCACCTGCCAGCGCCGCCGCCGCCGCCATGGCAGGCGAGGCAAGATGCGTGCGTGCCCCCGTGCCCTGCCGGCCGACGAAGTTGCGATTCGATGTCGAGACGCAGCGCGCACCCGGCGGCACCGCTTCGCCATTGGCCGCGACACACAGCGCGCAGCCGGGTTCGCGCCATTCGAAGCCGGCATCGAGGAAGGCGGTATGCAGGCCCTCGGCCTCGGCGGCGTGCTTCACGCGCTCGCTGCCGGGGACCACCCAGGCGGTGACATGCGGCGCGACACGCCGGCCGCGCAGCACGGCCGCGGCGGCGCGCAGATCCTCGATACGCGAATTGGTGCAGGAGCCGATGAACACCCAGTCCACCTTCGTGCCTTCGATCGGTGCGCCGGGGGTCAGGCCCATATACGCCAGCGCGGCTTCCCAGGCGCCACGCTTCTCGGCATCGGGCGCATCGGCCGGGTCGGGCACGCGGCCGGTGACGGGCAGCACCTGCTCGGGGCTGGTGCCCCAGGTGATCTGCGGCGCGATGTCGCGCATGTCGATCAGCAGGTCGCGGTCGAACACCGCGTCGTCATCCGAGGGCAGGGCGCGCCAATCGGCCAGCGCGGCGTCCCAGGTCGCACCCTTCGGCGCGAAGTCGCGGCCGTGCAGCCAGGCGAAGGTGGTCTCGTCGGGTGCCACCATGCCGACCTTGGCACCCATCTCGATCGACAGGTTGCACAGCGTCAGCCGCCCTTCGACCGACAGCGCGCGCACCGCGGAGCCGGCGTATTCCACCGCGTATCCGGTGCCCGCCGCGGCGCCGAAACGCCCGATCGCCGCCAGGATCATGTCCTTGGGCGTGACACCGGGCGGCGGCGTGCCTTCGAAGCGGATGCGCATGGTGCGCGGCTTGCGCTGCGGCAGCGTCTGCGTCGCCAGCACATGGCGCAGTTCCGACGCGCCGATGCCGAAGGCCAACGACCCCACGCCGCCATTGGTGCAGGTATGACTGTCGCCGCAGACCAGCACGGTGCCCGGCAGGACGATGCCGAGCTCCGGGCCCATCACGTGCACGATGCCGTTGCCGTCCTGGCCGAGGTCGAACAGTCGCACGCCGGTCTCCGCGGCCCGCTTGCGCAGGCCGGCGAGCAGCCGCGCGCCAGTCGGGAAGGTCTCCGACGTGCGGCCGGGAGCCGAGGACACCGCGTGGTCCGGCGTGGCGAAGACCAGGTCAGGGCGCGCCACCGGGTGCCCGGCCTCGCCCACTTCCTGCAGCGCGCGCCCGCCCGAGAGGTCGTGCACCAGCACGCGGTCGCAATGCAGCAGCGACCAGCCACCGCCGAGATCCGCCACGACATGCGGGTCCCAGATCTTGTCGAACATCGTGGCGGGCATTTGGTGCTTCCTCCGGCATCGGCGCCGCACGCTCGCGCGCGGCGGGCCATCACGCCGCGCGATAGGGCGGTGGTCAAGCGACCGCGCCCGGTGGGGCGTGCATGGGTGGGCTGCGGCGGGGAAGGCCGGCGACCAAGATCGCAAGGCTGAAAGACCCGGATGCGAACCAGGTTTTTTGGCTTGTCGAGCGCAACACCATGCCGCAGGCGTTGGCGAGGTCGGCTCGCGACCCTGGCCGACGGGCACACCGCGTTGACGGGACGTCCCAACACGGGTGTCATCCGACCGCTGTGCCGTCGGGGCGAGCGGCGGCCGCGTCAATGGATGCGGGCGCCAGGGCACCCCGCATCGGCTGCCCGGCGCCGGCATGGCGCGCGACAAGGAGCAATCGATGCCAAACCCGTCCCGGCGCTGCCTGGTCCTTGGCGCCCTTGCAGCCCCCGCATGCATCACCGCGGTCCGCGCGCAACCCGCCTGGCCCGAGCGCCCGGTGCGCCTGGTGGTGCCCTACAGCGCCGGCGGCGTCGCCGACACCATCGCGCGCATCCTGCAGTCGCGCATGTCCGAACACCTCGGCCAGTCCTTCATCATCGAGAACCGCACCGGCGCCTCGGGCGCGATCGGTGCGCAGGCGGTGCATGCCGCGCCGGCCGACGGCCATACGCTGCTGTTCGAGGGCGCCACCTTCGCGACACTCCCCGAGGTGCGCCGCGACCTGCCCTTCGACTACGGCGCGGCCTTCCTGCCGGTCGTGCAGGTGACGACGCAGCCCTACATCATCGGCGTGCGCGCGGGCTTCCCCGCGACCGACCTGGCCGGCTTCGTGGCCGAGGCCAAGCGTCGCCCGGGCCTGGTGACCTATGGCACGCCAGGTGTCGCGCATATCGGCCATTTCATGGGCGAAGCGCTGCAGATGGCCGCCGGCATACGGCTTGAGCACGTTCCCTTCCGCGGCGGCGCCGATGTCGCGCGCGAACTGGCCGGCGGGCGGATCGATGCGGGCATCATCTCGTATTCCAGCCTGCGCCCGGCGGTGGAGCGGGGGACGACGCTGATCGCCAGCACCGCCGGACGCCGGCAGGCGTCGCTGCCGCAGATCCCGGTGATCGGGGAGACCTTCCCGGGCTACGACATGTCGTCCTGGACCGGCATCTTCGCGCCGGCCGGCACGCCCGATGTTGCGGTGCTGCGCATCAGCCAGGCGATGCGCGCGGCCCTGGCCGACCCCGAGGCGCGCCGGCGCCTCGATGCGGCGGGGGCCGATGCTGTCCAGTCGGACCCCGCGGCCTTCGCGCAGGTGATCCTGCGGGACCGCGAGACAGCGCGCCGAATCGTGGCTGCGACAGGGCTGCGCGTGGGGTGAGGGGCGCGCCGGGCCAGGTCGGATCGTGCCTGGCACGATCCAGGCGGGCCCCGACCGTCAGTCCCGCCGGGCGCGCCATTCCCCGACGCGCAGGCAGGCGCCGCGGATGCGGCCCGCCCGCCGTGCGGGGGTCGGAAAGACCGCGCCGCGTTTCACTCGGCCGCCTTCGGCGCGTAGCCGAGGCCGCCTTCGTATTTCCGGCCCGTCTCCTCAGGCAGGAATTCCGCCTCCATCTCGCGGATGCGGTCGAAGCCCGCGAATCCATGCAGGTTGCCCATCGGGTGCTGCTTGAATCGCGCGTCGTAGGCAGCCTCGGCCATCGGGCCGTCCTGCTTCAGGGCGACGGCGAAATCGTGGATCGCCATGATGGTGGCGCGCATCGCGGCCCCGGGCAGGATGCACACGCGGATGCCCAGTTCCGCCATCTGCTCGGCTGACAGGCGCGGGGAGATGCCGGTCATGTTGTAGAACACCGGGCCGCGCACCTCGGCCCCGATGCGTGCGACCTCGGCCACGTCCTTGGGGCCTTCGACGAAGGCGAGGTCGGCGCCGGCATCCAGGAAGGCGTTCGCGCGGTCGATCGCGTCATCCAGCGAGCCGTTGTGCGCGCCGCGCGCATCGGTTCGGGCGATCACCACGAAGTCGGGGTCGAGCGCGTCGCGCGTGCGCGCCGCGGCCCGCACCTTGAGCACCGCTTCCTCGCGCGCGATCACCTCGCGCCCCGCGACATGGCCGCAGCGCTTGGGGGCGACCTGGTCTTCCAGGTGCAGGCCGGCGACACCGGCGCGGATGTATTCCTCGACCGTGCGGACAACGTTGATGGCGTTGCCGAAGCCGGTATCGGCATCGGCAATCAACGGCACCTTCACCGCCGCGGCGATCAGCTTCGCGTTCAGCGCCATCTCGGTGAGGGTGGCGAGCCCCGCATCGGGCAGGCCCAGCAGGTTCAGCGAGGTGCCGTAGCCCGACATGTACAGGGCCGGAAAGCCGGCATCCTCAAGGATGCGGGCCGACATGGCATTGAAGCAGCCCGGCACGACCAGGGGGCGATGCGCCTCGATCAGGGCGCGCAGGCGCGTGGTGGGGCGGGCGGGGCTGCCCTGGCCGAGGCGCATGGGGTTTTCCTTGGTTCTGGGACGTTGGCGCGATCATGCCCGATCGGCCGAAGGGGGCAATCATGCACGCCGCGTCGCACGGTGCGCTGGCGGCCAAAGCATCACGATTCATTGATGGCGCGCGCGTTCGGTCGGCGGTGAAGCGCCGCGGCGCACGACACGAAATGGCTCCCCATCCGGAAAAATGGACGAAAACTGATGGATTGGGGTCTGAAACTTCGCGCAGGGCGATGGTTTGCCCCTTATCGCGAATTCGTGAAAAGGCGCGGAACCCCTGGTTTTGCCTGCATTTTGGTGCTGCGGCACGAATCATCTTAAAAATAAGACAATGTCGTGTTTTTTTTCGTTGACCGTCGGTTAACTCCTGTGGTTTGGTTGCGTTGTCGCGGGGGTCCAACTGAACCCAGTTGATCCCCTTCGCAGGCTAACCGCTGATACCCAGACGAGCGGGAGTGGTTGGTCTCACATCGTGCGGCTCGTTATTGAGATAAACCGAAGGGGATCGACATGATTCGCAAGTTCCTGGCCACCATCCGCAGCACCGCTTCCGACCGCAAGGGCGTGACCGCGGCCGAGTACGCCATCCTCGCGGTGGGCGTCGTCATCATCGTGGGTTCGGCCGTCGCGCTGTTCGCGCCGCAGCTGGTCGCCGCCTTCACCGAAGTGGGCAACCAGATCACCACGCAGCAGGCCGGCGTGGCCGCAGCGGCCCGCTGATTGGGCGAATGCCCGGCGGGCGGTCTTCGCGACCGCCCGCCGGTCGCACTTCCTGACTTCCCGGAAGTGCAGCGCAGACGGCGTGGTCGCTGCTTCTGCTGCGTGCCAGTGCCGGAAGCGGTCGCGTCGTGATCGGCGTGGCTGACCGTTTCGTTCACGTTGAAGTGTATGTAGAGCGAGTACCAGGCAATATGCCTGACCGGAGCGTCTAAGCCGGGTGGGCCTTCCTCTGGGGGCAAAAATTCATGAAGTCGGTGCTGAAGCACATTGCTCGCCTTGGTCGTGACCGGCGCGGCGTAGCCGCTGCGGAATACGCGATCATGGCGGTCGGCATCGTCATCGTTGTTGGTGCTGCTGTCGTGATGTTGGCCGACCCCAACAATTCGGCCTTCGTGGTGCTCGGAAATACAGTGTCGGGGACGATCTCCGACATGATCGCCAATTTGAGTTCCGCCCGCTGAACACTCTTGTAGAGGTGACCGCGCCGTGACGCCTACGTTTGTCTTCCTGGCGCTGGCCGTTCCTCTGCTGTGCTTTGCGGCCGCGCGCGATATCGCGACACGCCTCATTCCCGACGGTGTTCCCATCGCCATCGCCGTCATTGGCCTGGCGGCACGCCTTTTCGACGGATGGGCGGCGGCCGGCATGTCCCTGCTGCTGGGGGCGGCGATCTTCCTCATGCTTGTGCCCATCGCGGCGCGGGGCTGGCTCGGCGGCGGCGACGTGAAGCTGTTCGGAGCCATGGCGGTCGGGCTTTCGCCCGGCCTCACCTGGGATTTCGTGGTCGCCTCTGTGTTTGTCGGCGGCGCACTCGGCGTGGCCTATATCCTGGGGCGCCACCTGGCGCCTGAAACACGTGTCGCGGGCGGCGCCACCCTGTTGCGCAGGGTGCTCGCGGTCGAGGCCTGGCGGATGCGCCGCCGCGGGCCGCTTCCCTATGCCGTCGCCATCGCCGGCGGCGGTATCATCCTCCTGATCTCCTTGCCGAGGGCCTGACCCATGTTCCTGCGGCTTCTTGTCGTCGTCTCCCTTGTCCTGAGCGCCACCGGCCTCGGGATCCTGGCGCTCCAGCTGATACAGCCGAGCGGTAACCCGCAGCAGGTCGCGCGCGTCGAGGCGCCGCCGGTCGTCGCACCGCCCCCCAAGGTGCGCATGATCGTGGCCGCGCGCCCGCTGTCGATCGGCACCCTGCTCAAGGACGAGGATTTCCGCGAGACCGATGTCGCCGCCGATGCCGTGCCGGAAGGCGCCTTCACCAGCGGGACGGCGTCGCTTGCGGAACTGCGCGGCGCGCTGCTGCGCCGCTTCATCGACCCCAACCAGCCGGTGATCGCGACCGACGTGCTGCGCCCGCGTGACCGCGGCTTCCTGGCCGCGGTGCTGCGCCCGGGCACCCGCGCCATCGCGATCGGCGTCGATGCCGTGACCGGCACGGCCGGCCTGATCTGGCCGGGCGACGAGGTCGACCTGATCCTGACCCAGAACCTGCAGCAGCAACTGGGGCAGGGGCCAGAATCGGCTGGACGCCGTGTCGTCGGCGAGACCATTTTGTCCGCTGTCAGGGTAATTGCGGTGGACCAGCAAATTAGTCACAGCGGAACCGATGCGACGGCGGCACGGGTGGTAGCCCGGACCGTCACCCTCGAGGTGACGCCCGAGCAGGCAGAGCGGCTGGCGGTTGCCGTGCAGCTTGGCCGGATCTCTCTTGCCGTCCGCTCCATCGAGGGAGTGCCCGAAGCGACCGGGCCGCGTCCCTCGCTCGTATTCGGTTCCGACGTTTCCTCCGCGCTCACGGGCCCGCAAGCACCCTCCCCCTCGACACGCATGCGTATTATTCAGGGCGGCTCGCAGCAGGAGGTTACGTTCCGATGAATGAAGGACACCGGGCCGGAGGCGTTCCACCTTACTTGGCCTGGAAAGCGTCGGGGCGTGCGCGGGTCATCCGCATGATGCCCCTGGCTGTGCCGCTCGCTTTTGTCCTTCTCGCGGGTGTTGCCGTCCCCGCCGCCCTGGCCAACGACGTCCCGGCCGAGGCCACGACCCCGACCGCGCCGCGGATCACGATGCGCACCGGGACGCATCCGGGCTACGGGCGCATCGTGTTCGATTGGCCGTCCCGTACCGAATACCAGGCCGAGGCGACCGCGGACGGCCTGGTGATCCGTTTCGCCGAACAGGGGCGCATTGCTCTGGGCGCCGCAGCGCCGCGCAACGTGGTT
>LNEW01000023.1 GCA_001464375.1 Rhodospirillales bacterium Ga0074136
CAATTCGACGAAGCGATGGGCCGCTTCGCCCTGGCCTATGCCGACCAGGCCGGGCGCGACCACGCGGCACTGAAGGCCGCGGTCCGCAAGGGCACCGTGCAGGCGCATACGGAGGCGTAGGGCAGGGTCCGACCTCATCAAGGCGCCTGATGCCACGCATCAGGCCAATGCGTTGGACGAATGCAGGCCGGTCGCGGCATCACGCTTGGCATGCCCGTCGATCCCTCCCTGCTTGCCGGATACCTCCTCGCCTGCCTGGTCCTGGTTGTCACACCAGGCCCGGACATGGCTTTCGTGCTGGGCCAGACGCTGTCGGGCGGCGCGCGGCGCGGCTGGGCGGCAACGGCGGGCGTCTATGCCGGCGTGGGCGTCCACATTCTCCTGGCCGCGCTCGGCGTGGCGGCGCTGGTGGCTGCGAACCCGGCGCTGTTCACCGCGCTGCGCATCGCCGGCGCGCTGTACCTGCTGTGGCTGGGTGCGCAGGCGATCCGCGCCGCACTTCGCAGCCCCGGCCCCGGCACCGCCCAGGCGCCGCCCGCCATCAGCCTGTCCGCCGCCTTCCGCCAGGGCTTCGTCACCAACCTGCTGAATCCGAAGGTCGGGCTGTTCTTCCTCGCCTTCGTGCCGTTGTTTGTCGACCCCGGGCGCAGCCCCGCCTGGATGCAGATGCTGATCCTGGGTCCGCTGCTGCCTGCCATCGCGCTGCCCTTCTATGCGCTGCTGATCCCGGCGGCGGCGCGCATCGCCGGGCGGCTGCGCGCATCCTCCGCCGGGCGTTGGCTGGATGGCGCGGCGGGCACGCTGTTCGTCGGGCTCGGCGTCAGGATGCTGCTGGGGGCGCCGCGCTGAACAGCGCATCGAGCCCGGCGCGCAGCAGCGCAACGGGATCGCGCCCCGGGCCGCGACTGACGCTTGCGATATGGCTGCCCGGCAGCACCAGATGCCGCGCACCCGGGATCAGCGCGCTGTCCACCGGCACCAACCCGTCATTGGGCCCGTAGCCGCGCTTCTCCATCCACTGCGCGGCAGCGAGGTGCAGCCTGTCGCGCCCGCGCGCCGTGCCGGGTGCCAAGGCGGTCGCCAGGCAGGCCACAGGCAGCGCGGCCACCAGCCGCGCGATCGGCCCCTGCGCGGCCGCCATCCAGTTGCGCCGCACGGGGGTGGTGAGGTCGCGCACGCCTTGTTCGCTGCCGATGCGCAGCATGCGCGCGAAGCCACCTGCCGCGGCCTCCAGTGGCTTCGCGCCGACCACTACATCGGCCACCGGGCTGCCATGGAAGGGCGACTGCATCGCCAGGAACCCGGTGCAGCGCGCCTGTGCCGCGGGGTCGAGCAGCGCCGCCAGCGCCTCCAGCCCCCCCTTGCTGTGCGCGATCACCAGCGCCGGGCGCTGGTCGGACAGGATTTCGGCGCGCAGCAGCGCCGCATTGGCCGCGACGGATTCCGCCGTGCGCAGCTTCACCACGCTGGCATCGGCACCCTGCGCGCGCAGCCATTCGGCCAGCGGCTGCATGTATTCCAGGCCGAGCGGACGCAGCGCGACCGCGAGATCCCCCATCAGCCCATAAACCAGCAGCACGCGTTGCCCCGCCAGGTTCATGCCCAACCGTCGCCATCACACGCCAACGGCCAGAAAGCGGAGGGGGATTCGGGGGAGGTGCCCTCCCCCGCCCGTCCTTCTAGATTGCGGCGCACGCGTCGCGCAGCCAGGCCGCCGTGGCGTCGTCCAGCCGCGGCCCGACCTCCGCCAGCACCCGCGCATGATACGCGTTCAGCCAGCCGCGCTCGGCCGCCGTCAGCAGCGCCACATCGACCAGCGCGCGGTCGAAGGGCGCCAGCGTCAGCGTCTCGAACTCCAGGAAGGGCTTCGCCGCGCCGGCGAGGGATGACGGCACCACCAGCAGGAGGTTCTCGAGCCGGATGCCGTATTCGCCGGTCGCGTAGAAGCCCGGTTCGTCGGACAGGATCATGCCCTCGCGCAGCGGCACAACGCGCGCGGCGCGCGAGAACGCGGCCGGCCCCTCATGCACCGACAGGAAGGATCCCACGCCGTGCCCGGTGCCGTGGTCGTAGTCGAGCCCGGCATCCCACAGCGGCCGGCGCGCGATCGCATCCAGGTGCGGCCCCGCCACGCCGGACGGGAAGCGCAGCGTCGCGAGCGCGATATGCCCCTTCAGCACACGCGTCGCGCGTTCGCGCAGTTCGGCCGGTGCCGGGCCTGGCCCGGTCCAGAGCGTGCGCGTGATGTCGGTGGTGCCATCGAGGTACTGCCCACCGGAATCGATCAGGTAGCATTCGTCGGGCGCGATGCGCCGGTCGGTCTCCGGCGTGACGCGGTAGTGCACGATGGCGCCGTGTTCGCCCGCCCCCGAGATGGCCGAGAAGGATTCACCGCGGAAGCGGTCCACCGCGCGGCGGAAGTCCAGCAACTGCGCGGCGGCGGAGATCTCGGTCAGCCCGCCCCCGGGCGCTTCGCGCGCGAACCAGGCCAGGAAGCGCGCCATCGCCACCGCGTCGCGCCGATGCGCCGCACGCGCGCCGTCGCGCTCCACCGCGTTCTTGCAGGCGCGTGGCAGGCGGCACGGGTCCTCGCCCAGGCTGATCTCGGCGCCGGCGGCGCGCAGGCGATCGGTGAACCAGGCGGGCGTCGCCTCGGCATCGATGCGTACGCGCCGGCCGCGCAGGGCGTCGAGCGCGGGGAGCAACGCCTCGCGCGGGCGCACCACCACCTGGTTGCCCAGATGCGCGCGCGTGGCGGGCGGCACCTTCTGCGGCGCCATGAACACGTCCACCCGCGCATCGTCGTGCAGCAGGGCAAAGCCGAGGGCGAGCGGCGTATTCGCCAGGTCTCCGCCGCGGATGTTCAGCAGCCAGGCGAGCGAATGCGGGTCGGCCAGCACGGCGGCGGCCTCACCGGCCGCGCGCAGCACCGCGGCGGCCTCGGCCCGCTTCTCGTCGGCGGGCTTGCCGGCAACCTCGATCGGATGCGGCACGGCCTCGGCCATCGGCGCGGGCGGCCGGTCGGTCCAGGCCGCGTCGATGGGGTTGGCCGCAACCGGGACCAGCGTGACGCCCGGTACGGACAGCCGCTCGATGGCCGGCACCGCGTGCAGCCAGGGGTCGTAGCCGATGCGCATCCCCTGCGCGTGGGCCTTGAGCCACTCGGACGCCGGTTCGTCGGTCAGGTGCCGGCGTTCCCATAGTGCCGGGTCGGTCTGGTCGCGGACCTGCAGCGTGTAGCGCCCATCGGTGAACACAGCGGCGCGGCCGGGCAGCACGATCGCCATGCCGGCCGACCCGGTGAAGCCGGTCAACCAGGCGAGCCGTTCACCCGACGGGGGAACGTATTCACCGATATGCTCGTCGGAGCGGGGAATGATGAAGCCCTGCAGGCCGGCCTCTGCGAGGCGGGCGCGGAGGGCGGCAAGGCGGGCGCTGGGTGACAGGGGCGTGATCCTCGTTACCGCAATGTTGCATGTATCCACAGGAAACCACGCGCTTGACGCATGGCTCCGCTGTGGCCTTGACGCATCACCTGTGGCCGTGACGCATCTATATTGCCTCCCGGAAAGGCTGGCGACCCTGGACGGGCCGCCCTCCCCCGCGAAGGACATTTACCATGGACGCCCGTATCACCAAGGCCGAGGCCGCTCTCATGCTGCCCGCCACCACCATCCCCTCCCGCCGCCAGGCCGAGGTCGAGGCGCTGCGTCTGCACGCCATCGCCGCGCGGGACGAAGCCATCGCCGCCGGCTTCCGCCGTGCCGGTCGCGCCGTGCTCGATGTCGCCGAGAGCCTGGCCCGCGCGGTCTTCACATTCCCGGCCCGACTGCAGACCTACCAGGCGCTGCGCCGCCTGTCGGACCGCGAACTGCGCGACATCGGCATGACCCGCCTCGACATCCCGCGCGTCTTCGACCCGACCTTCGCGCCGCGCCCGGCCAACGACATCGGCCGCGCCGCTCCTCGCGCGGCCTGATCCGCCCGACGGCCCGGCGATCGCCGGGCCGTTACATTTTTCGGTTGTTGCCGTAGAACCGGCCTCCTAGCCTTCGTCCCGGACACGGTCCGGAGGAAGGCATGCGCCGCGCGATACTGGCTTTGGGTTGGCTCGTGCTGCTTGCCGCGCCGGCCGCGGCGCAGGCGCCCTGCCCGACTGATTTCCAGGGTCAATCCGCGGCGGTGACCTGCAGCTGCGCGCCCGAAGCCGCGATGTCGGGCACGGTGTGGGGCAGTGGCACCTACACCACCGACAGCCGCATCTGCCGCGCCGCGGTCCATGCCGGCGCCATCCCGGCGACCGGCGGGGTCATCGTGGTGACGCCTGCGCCCGGCCTGCCCGCCTATGCCGGCAGCGCCGCCAATGGCATCACCACCTCCAACTACGGCCCCTGGAGCGCGTCCTTCACGGTCGTCGCGCCTGCCTCCGCGGCCGCCGCCTGCCCGGCAACCTTCCAGAACCAGGCCGGCCTGCTGACCTGCGCCTGCACCACGGAAGCCGCCCTGTCCGGCACGGTCTGGGGCAGCGGCATCTACACCGCCGACAGCCGCATCTGCCGCGCCGCCATCCATGCCGGCGCCATCCCCGCCACCGGCGGCACGGTCAATGTCGTGCCCGCGCCCGGCCAGCAAGCCTATGCCGGCAGCGTCGCGAACGGCATCACCACCTCCAACTACGGCCCCTGGAGCGCATCCTTCAGCTTCGCCACGGCCAGCGCCCAGGCGGCCGCCTGCCCGGCGAACTTCGAAGGCCAGACAGCGCCGGTCACCTGCGCCTGCACGCCGGACCAGGCGATGACCGGGTCGGTCTGGGGCACCGGCGTCTACACCACCGACAGCCGCGTCTGCCGGGCCGCCGTGCATGCCGGCATCATCGCGGCCAGCGGTGGCGTGGTGAACGTGGTGCCCGTGCCGGGGCAGACCACCTACGCCGGCAGCGCGGCCCATGGCATCACGAGCTCCAATTACGGGGCATGGGGCGCGTCCTTCACCTTCCGGCGCTGACCGCCTAGCCTGGGGCGGGTCCACACCAGGGATCCCCCCGATGCGCCTCGGCCTTTTCATGATGCCGCTGCACCCCCCGCAGCGGCCGATGCACGAGACGCTGGCCGAGGACACCGAGAAGTCCCTTCTGGCGGATCGCCTGGGCTTCGACGAGCTGTGGGTAGGCGAGCATTTCTCCGCCACCTCGGAACCCATCGCATCCCCGCTGATGTTCCTGGCGGGGCTGGTGCACCGCACCCGGCTGGCCTTCGGCACCGGCGTGATCAACCTGCCCAACCACCACCCCGCCATCGTCGCGGCGGAGGTCGCGCAGTTCGACCACATGTCGGGCGGGCGGCTCATGCTGGGCATCGGCGCCGGCGGCCTCGCCTCCGACTTCGAACTGTTCGGTGACATCGCCCCGATGGAACGCGGCAAGCGGATGCTCGAAGCGATCGACACCATCCAGGCGATCTGGGCCGGCGGCCCGCCCTATGACATTCCCGGCGCAACCTGGCCGATCCGCCTGACCCGCACCGTGCTGCCGGACTACGGCGTTGGCTTCATGCCGAAGCCGTTCCGGCCCGGCGGGCCCTCGGTGCACATCTCCGCCCGCCAGGCCGACAGCTACGGCGTGACGGTGGCCGCGGCGCGCGGCTGGGGCGTGATCAGCGCGAATTTCGTCGCGCACCGCGTCCTGGCCGGGCATTGGCGCAGCATGGCGAAGGGGCTGGCGGAGGCCGGCCGGCCGGTCGATGGATCCAACTGGCGTGTCGCGCGCAACATTGTGATCGCCGCCACCGACGCCGAGGCCCGCGCCCGCGCCACCGCGCCCGAGGGTGCGACGCGCTACTACTACGACTATCTCGGCAGCCTGGCGAAGCGCGGCGGGCTGGCCGGCACCATGACGCCGCGCGACGACATGGACCCGATGGCCGCGACACCCGAGGACATGATCGAGGCCTGCGTCATCGCCGGGTCGCCGCGCACCGTCCTCGACCGCCTGGTGGCCCTGCGCGACGAGGCCGGGCCCTTCGGCCACTTGCTGATGCCTGGCCTCGATTGGTCAGGCGTGAATGCCGCCTGGGAGGCGGAGAGCATGAAGCGCCTGGCGGAGGAGGTGATGCCGCGGCTGCGCCAGCACGCCGAGGCCACGCTCAAGGCGGCCGAATGACTGGCCGGCATGCTGCCTGACGTCGTCGCCTGGGTGCTGGGTATTGGGTGCTGGCTGATTGGCATGAACAGCCTCGCCATCGTTGCGTTCTACCACGACAAGCGCATGGCCCAGCAGCGCGGGTGGCGCATCTCCGAACGCATGTTGCTCACGATCGCGCTGCTCGGCGGCTCGCCCGGCGCTTTGGTGGCGCGCCAGCGCTTCCGCCACAAGACGCGCAAGCAGCCTTTCAGCACGGCACTCTACGCCGTCTGCGTCCTGCAGCTGGTCGCCGTGGCATGGCTGGTGGTGAATGGGCCGACCGTGCCGCCTGCTGTGGCGCGGCAGGTCGGCGCGTTGACGTCGCGCTAGAGCGCCTCTCGACCTGACTGAATCAAAGCGCTTCCCCGACGCGGAGCGGATCTGATTCAAGCTTTCTGTCGGGAGGGGGGCCGACAGGCAT
>LNEW01000024.1 GCA_001464375.1 Rhodospirillales bacterium Ga0074136
AAGCAGGTGCGCGACGGCGCGCCGGGCATGACCGTGATCCGCGGCGAGATGGAGAAGAAGCGCGGGCATCTGCCGGTGCGCGAATTGCTGCTGCGCGCAGCACCCGCCGTGCAGGCCGCGAAGCCGATCTTCATGATGTCGCCGCTGTCCGTCGCGCAGTTCCTCGCCCCGCCGCACGGGCTGCGCCCGGGTCTGTCCTTCGACCTGCTGGTGATCGACGAGGCCTCGCAGGTGGAACCTGTCGACGCACTGGGCGCCATCGCGCGCTGCCGCCAGGTGGTGGTGGTGGGCGACGACCGGCAGATGCCGCCCACCCGCTTCTTCCAGCGCATGACGGAGGAGGAAGGCGACACCCCGCCGGAGGACGCGCCGGATGCCGTGGCCGCGCGCGATGTCGAATCCATCCTGGGCCTGTGCAACGCGCGCGGCGTACCGCGTGCGATGCTGCGCTGGCACTATCGGTCGCGCCACGAGAGCCTGATCGCGACGAGCAACCAGGAATTCTACGAGAATCGCCTGCTGGTGCTGCCCAGCCCGCGCCCGCGTTCGGCGCTGCTCGGCCTGTCGCTGCTGCGCGTCGAGGGCGCCTGGGAGACCGGCGAGGGCACCAACCGCGCCGAGGCCGCCGCCGTGGCCGAAGCCGTGATGCGCCACGCCAAGGAAACCCCTGGCGACACGCTCGGCGTCGCGGCGTTCTCCATCAAGCAGCGCGACGCCATCATGGATGCGATCGAGGCCGCGCGCCGCGCCGACCCCTCCGCCGACGCCTTCTTCGCCGACCACGCGGACGAGCCCTTCTTCGTGAAGAACCTCGAGAACGTACAGGGCGACGAGCGCGACGCGATGATGATCTCGGTCGGCTACGGGCGCGACAAGGATGGGCGCCTGGCGATGCGCTTCGGGCCATTGTCGGCCGAAGGTGGCGAGCGCCGACTCAACGTGCTGATCACGCGCGCGAAGAAGCGCTGCATCGTGTTCTCCGGCATCGGCGCGGACGACATCGACCTGGCGCGCGCATCCGGCCGCGGCGTGGCGGCGCTCAAGACCTTCCTGGCCTTCGCCGCCGGCCCCGCGGCCGCGCCGCGCGGCGGCGGGGATGGCGCCGGTGGCGCGCTGACCGACGCCATCGCCGCAGCCGTGACCGCCGCCGGGCGCGAAGCCGTGCCGCATGTCGGCCTGGCCGGCCTGTTCCTCGATGTCGCCGCGCGCGGCGAGAATGGCTACGACCTCGGCATCGAGGCCGATGCCGGCGACTGGGCCGCGCTGCGCTGCGCGCGCGACCGCGAGCGCGGCCGCCCCGGCGCGCTCGAGATGATGGGCTGGAAACTCGCCCGCGCCTGGTCGCTCGCCTGGTACGCACGGCCCGAGGCCGAGGCCGCGAAGGTGATGACCGCACTCGGCGCCACGCCTGCACCTGCCGCGCCCGCCAGCACACCCGCCACGCCGCCGCCCGAACCCGGGCTGGCCGCACCGTACCGCGAAGCCGCGCCCGCTCTGCCGCGGGGTGCGTTGGATGCACTGCCCGCCGCGGCGCTGGCCAGCGCGATCGGCGAGATCGTCGCGGTGGAAGCACCCCTCACCGCCGACAGCCTGGCCGAACGCCTGCGCCTGCTGGCGGGGCGCGAGGCGCTGACGACGAAGGAGAAGGATGCGATCCGCCAGGCCCTGCCGACCGCGAAGGCCCAGCACGGGGTCACCGAAGCCGCCGGCGTGTTCGCGACCGCGTCGACCAAGGTCGTGCCGCGCGACCGCCGCGCCGCCGCTGCGCATCTGCGCCGCGCCGCCGCCGTTCCACCGGCCGAGATCGCCGCCTGCGCGCAGGCGCTGCTGGCCGCGCGCCCCGGGCTGACCGAGGCGGAACTCGCTGCCGGCGTGCTGGCGGTGCTGGGGCTCGATGCCGGCGCGTCGGTGGCGGTATCCGCCCGCCTGGCCGCGCTGGTGGGGGCAGGCACGGTGCGGCTCGGCGCGCCCTGATCGCGCCGCCGCCGCCGGACCTCCGTCGGCGCCTCGCCAAGGGTCCAGCCCTCGCCGCCCGCCGGCTGCCGCGCCACCGCGTGACCCACGTCACCGCAGCGCGCCCTGGGCGTTGATCTGTGTCGGATTCAGCGCCTTGGCAATTCCACCCCGGTGCATCCGGCGCTAGGGTTCGGCAAGGATCCTGATCCGGAACATCTGCCATGGCCGTTCCCACCCGCTCCGGCAGCGTCACGCGGTTGAATGCCGCGACCGCCGGCATCCAGGACACGCCGTCTGTGGCGGTGCTGCGCGACGGCAGCATCGTGGTCACCTGGACCGACCTCGCGACCAATGCCGGCGACATCCGCTACCGACAGTTCGATGCCCGCCTGGCACCCACCACCGCCGCCGACCGCACCGCCAATAGCGGCACGTCCGGTATCCAGGAGGATGCCGAGGTCACGGCGCTGACCGGCGGCGGCTTCGCCATCGCGTGGACCAACAGCCTGGTGAACAACGCCAACATCGCCGCGCGTGCCTTCAACGCGGCCGGCACCGGCACCACCACCGACATCACGGTTGCCGCCGCCGCCGGCAACCAGCGCCAGGGTGCCATCGCCGGCACGTCGAACGGCGGCTTCGTGGTGGCGTGGGAAGACGCCAACCAGGCGATCACCGGCGTCACCAACACGGCCATCATGGCGCGCGGCTTCGGGGCGGGCGGCGGCGCGCTCGGTGCCGGGGCCACGCGCATCAGCGGCGAGACGGGGGGCGTGGGCGGCGATGCCGGGCCGGCGTTGGCGGCGAATGCAACGGGCTTCGTCGCCGCCTGGCAGGATGCGCTGCCGCCGGACGGCGCGATCGACGGCATCTATGGGCGTGGCTTCTCCGGCGCATTGCTGCCGGGCTCGGTGGCCGGGCAGCCGCCGCAGCTGGATGGCGGGCCGCTCACGGCCTTCATGACCGATACCGATGTGGCGCTGCTGTCCAATGGCGTTCAGGTCACGGTCTGGGAACGGCGCGTGCAGAACGACGCCGGCTTCACCGAGATCATGATGCGCCACGGCGCCAGCGTGTCGCAGGTCAACACCACCATCGCGTCGGACCAGATCAACCCCGCCGTCGCGGCGCTGGCGGGCGGCGGCTTCGTCGTGGTCTGGGAGGACTACAGCAACGGCAACGCCAATGCCGACATCCGCGCCCGTGTCTTCAACGCCGCCGGCGTCGCCACCTCGGCCGATTTCCTGGTGCCCACCACGGCGGCGGCGGTGGGGCAGCAGTTCAATCCCGATGTCGCCGGGCTCATCGACGGGCGCTTCATCGTCACCTGGTCGACGCTGGCCTCGCCCGGCGGCAACAACCTCGACATCGAGGCCCAGGTCTTCGACCCGCGCATCGTGGCGCAGACCTGGCTGGGCAAGGCCTGGGGCGAGCAGTATGTCGGCACGGCCTTTGCCGACAGCCTCAACGGCGCTGCCGGCAACGACACGATCGGCGGCGAGGCTGGCGCCGATACGCTGAACGGCGGCCAGGGCAACGACACGCTCGATGGCGGGGCAGGGATCGACCGGCTGGTCGGCGGCATCGGCGACGACGTGCTGATCACCGATGCGACGGGCGACGTGGCCTATGAGCTGCTGAACCAGGGCATCGACACGGTGCTGACCACTGCGGCGATCTATACGCTGGGCGCGAATGTCGAGAACCTGGCGGCGACCGACGCATCGGCGCATCGGCTCACGGGCAACGGGCTCGCCAACCGGATCACCGGCCATGACGGCGCGGATACGCTCGCGGGCGGCGCCGGCGCCGACATCCTGAACGGCGGCGCCGGTGGCGACCGGATGCTGGGCGGCGCCGACAATGACATCCATGTGGTGGACAATGCCGCCGACGTGGTGGTCGAATTCGCGAACCAGGGCTTCGACGTGATCGTGGCGACCTTCGGCACGGCCTATCAGCTGACGGCCCCGAATGTCGAAGGACTGCTGCTGGCCGGCGCCGTGGTCACGGGCCGGGGCAATGCGCAGGACAACACGATCGGCCAGCTCTCCGGCGCCGGCCTGCCCGGGGTGGCCGGCAGCACCGCGCCCGGCGTCATCCTGTACGGGCTGGGCGGTGCCGACACGCTGCAGGGCGGCACCGGCGACGACGTGCTGGTCGGCGGGGCAGGCGCGGATGTGCTGATCGGCGACCTCTCCGGCCAGCCGGGCGGCGGCGACCGCTTCGTCGTCCCGGTGGCGGCCGAGAGCGCGCCGGACGCGCCTGACACCATCGCCGACTTCCACTTCGGCCCGGTCACCGGCAACGACCGCATCGACCTTCGCGGTATCGACGCCGATCCGCTGGCGGCGGGCAACCAGGCCTTCACCTGGATCGACGGCGCGCCCCTCGGCGGCGCGGCCGGCCGGCTGCGCGTGACCACCACGGCGCCGGGGACGCACCTGGCGGAGGGCGACATCGACGGCGACGGCAGCGCCGATGTCGCCATCCTGATCCTGTCGGATGCCACGCCCGCCGCCGGGTGGTTCCTGCTGTAGCGCCGGCCCGCGTCCATCCGCCGTGGTTCACGACAACCGGTTCGGCTGATCGGGAGCCGCGCTACGGCGCCAGGATGATCACCTTGGTCTGGCTCGGCACGATGCGCGCGCCGACCATGTTCGTGCTGTTCTGCATCGACATCGACGTCAGCCGTGTTGCCGGCGACCCGCTGACCAGCACGGTGAAGGCGCCCAGGATGTGGCGCGACGGCCCCATCACGGTGCCCGACGCCACGCCCATGGCGACGCCCGCATTGTCGCCATTCGTCAGCGGCGTGACGGTGCCCATGTTGTGCATCGGCCCGACGCCGATGATGGTCTTGAGCTGGTGCGGCACCGCCGTCGGCCCCTCGGCGATGTTGGGGTAGGGGATCGGCAGCGGCGCCGGCACCGCGGGCGTCAGGCACACATCCGGGAAGGCCATGTCCATCCCGCCCATCTGGCAATTGGCGAACATCGCGCGCGCCCCTCAGCCCAGGTGGATCTGGTCGGCGCGCAGCTTGACCAGCGCGCTGCCCTGCAGCGTCACCGCGTCGCCGCGCATGTGCATGTGGCCGGTGGCGCGCTGGTCGATGTCGCGGGCGCGCACCTGGTCGCTGTCCTCGACGATGCGGATCGATCGGCGGAAGCGCCCGACGATGCGCTGGGCGATGGTCTCGATCGCCTCGGCCAGCAGCGCGATGCGCCCCAGGCTGGCATCGGTGCGCCCCGCGGTCACATCCAGCGAGCGTGTCGTGACCCCGGTCGCGCCCGCGCGCAGGTCGAGCCTGCCGGCATCCAGCGTGAGGTGCCCATCCGCGGCGGTGATGGTCGCGCCATCGGGCAGTGCGACGCGCATCGGGGCATCGCCGCTTCGCGCCAGCACCGCCAGGATGAAGGCCTCGCCCTCCGCGCGCCCGACCAGCACCAGGTCGCCGGGTGCCGGTTCCACCAGGCAGGAGAAGGCGCGCAGCGCGGCTTCCGCCTGGCCATGGCGCAGGATGGTGAAGCCCGAGCCGTCCTGCGCCACCACACGCGCGCTGTCGGTCGGTGGCGCGAAGCCGGTCATCGCGTTCATCTCGGTCTCTCCGATGGCGGGGTCATGCGAAGCGATGCTGCCATTGCTCGGCCTCGATGCGGTCGCGGTCGGGCGGCAGGGCGTGGCGGCGGTCGGGGATCAGCGCGTCGGCGTCGCGGATGGCGTGCAGGTTGGCGCGCGCCAGGTTCGCGCCCGACAGGTCCGCGCCCTCGAGGTCGGCATGGCTCAGATCGGCATGGGCCATGTCGCACCCGGTGAAGCGCGCGCGCGGTGCCGCCATGCGCGTGCAGGTCGCCTGCACCAGGATCGCGCCGCCGGCGTCGGCGTCGGCCAGGTCGGCACCCTGCAGGATGGCGCTGGTGAGGTCCGCGCGGCGCAGCACGGTCTGGGTCAGCACCGCATCCAGCAGCACGGTGCGCGCCATGCGCGCCCCTTCGAACACTGCGCCGGCAGCCTTCACCTTCGCCATGACCGCCTGGGTCAGGTCGGCGCCCGAGAGGTTGCAGCCGGTCATGTCGCATTCGTTGAAGTGGCAGAGCGCCGCCACGAGGCCGCGCAGATTGCGACCGGCGAAGACCACCTTCACGAAGTTGGTGCGCACGAAGCGCGCCGCGTCCAGGTCAGCGCGCGTGAGGTCGGCCTCGACCAGCGCCATCTCCTCGCAATCCCCGCCGGACAGGTCGATGCCGTCGGTGCGGCACTGCACGATATTGGCGCGCAGCAGCGATGCACCGGCGAAGGACGCACGCGTCAGCCGGCACTGCACGATGTTGGTCTCGGACAGGTTCGCCCGTGCGAAATTCGCGCCGCGCAGCCCGGTTCCGGTGGCGCTCCAGCCGGTGCAGTCGGCCTCGCTGAGGTCGGCGCGCGACAGGGTGCAGTCGTGGAAGCTGGATCTCGCCAGCCGCGCGCCGGCCAGGTTCGCACCATCCAGCCTGACGTCGTGCAGCAGCGCCTCGCTGAAGTCGGCGCCGCGCAGGTCGCAGCCGGCCAGCCCCGCCCCATCGAAGATACCGCCCGACAGGTCGGCCCCCGACAGGTCCATGCCGGTATAGACATGCTCCGCGCCGATGATCTCGCCATCGCGCACCAGCGCCTCGATCGCGGCGCGGCTCATGTCGGGGTCCTGCGCGGATGGATGCGCGTGCGGGTGCGCTGCACGCGGTCGATGCGCGTCGCCTCGTCGCTGTGAACGCGCGCGATGTCGGCCTCGTACAGGCTGGTGTCGCTGAGGTTGGCGGCGCGGATGTCGGCCCGTGCGAGGCTCGCCTGCGCGAAGTCGGCGCGCGTCAGGTGCGCGCCGTGCAGGTCGGCGGCGGTGAAGCGCGCGCCGCGCCCGCGCGCCAGGTCGAAGGACGCGCCATGCAGGCTGCAATCGGACAGGTCGGCGCCGTCCAGCGATGCGCCGTCGAAGGCCGCGCCGTCCAGCACCGCGCCGCGCAGATTGGCGCCATCGCAGATGGCACCGCTGAATCGTGCGCCGCGCAGCACGCAATCCTGCACGAACACGGCCTGTCCCAGATGCGCGTGTTCGAAGCCGACGCCATCGCCGGCCACGCCGATGAAGGCGGCGGAGGTCAGCTTCGCGCCGGTGAAGTCGGCGCCGTCGAGCCCGGTGCGGATCAGCACCGCGTCGGACAGGTCGCAGCCCGGCGAGCGATGCATCCTGCACGAAAAGCTTCGGTAGATGGGCCTCGCTGATGTCCGCACCTTCCAGATTCGCGCCGATCAGGCTCGCGCCCTCCATCTCGGCGCGCAGGAAGCGGCCCAGGCGGAGATCGGCGTCGCGCAGCACCGCGTCGCGCAGGTTGGCATCCGACAGGTCCGCGCCCTCGAACCGCGCGCGGCCCAGATTGGCACCCTCCAGCGACGCACCGACGAGCTTCGCGCCATCCAGCCGCGCATGCGCCAGCACCGCGCGGTCGAGCGTGGCGCCCGTGAGGTCGGCGCCGGAAAGGTCGGCGCCGTCGAGCCAAGCCTCCGTCAGGTCGAAGCCCGCCAGGTTCATGCCGCTGAGGTCGGCGCCGCACAGGTCGAGCCGCGGCGCGCTGCGGGCGCCATCCAGCAGCCGCGCGCGCAGCGCGGCGGAGGCGGCGGCGTCGCGGCGCGGCGCGGGGTCCTGCATGTCGGCCGTCAACAGGTAGCTGCGCCGGAGCGTGTCCTCGGACTCCGCGGCCAGGCGGGCCAGTGTCGGATCGTCGCGAAGGCGGCGTTCGGTCTCGGCGGGCAGGCCCTGCGCTTCCAACTCGGCGATGCGCGCATCCAGCCGCGCGCGCCCATCGGGCATGTCGAGCCGTGGCGGGCCGGCGGGCTTCGCGGCAAGGTCCGGCGGCGTGCCGCCGGCAGCGGTGATGCGTGCCGCCGCGGCCTCCTGTTCGCGCTTGACCTGCGCCTCGCCCTCGATGCGCTTCTCCTCGGCCTCGCGCGCCTTTGCGGCCATGTAGGCGGGGATGTGCTCGAGCGAGGGCAGCGGTTCGTAGGGTGGTGGCGGCGCCAGGCCATGGGCGTCGGGGTCGATGCCGCGTTCCTCCAGGTGCGCGCGGCGGCGTTCGTGGTCGCGCTGCCTGCGCGCGCGGGCGCGGCGCTGCGGCAGGCCTTCCTCGGCCAGCTTGCGACGCAGCTCCTCGGCCGCCGGGTCCGGGCGCAGGACATCCGCGGGCACCAGCGCCGCTTCGTCCATCGAGGCGATCATGCCGCCCTCCGGGTCCCGCCGCGCGGCATACACCGCCTCGAAGGCCGCGACGGGTCGCGGTGCCGCGACGCGGTCCGCGCCCATCAGCAGGGCGGTGAGGTCGCGCGCATCCTCCTCCTCGGTGCGGACGCGGCCGTGATGGACCATCACCAGGCGCCGGTGCGCAGGGAAAAACCACACGGTGGTCAGGTGCAGGGGCACGTCCTCGAAGGACTCGATGCCGCGGCGTTGCACCAGGATGCGCGGCTGCAGCCCGGGCAGCCGGCCGGTCAGTTGCGGTTCGTCCGGGTGCATGTTCGTGATGGCGTAGTCCTCGTCGCCCGCCAGGAAGCCCGGGAAGCGCTGATCGGGCTGGGCGGCCATCGCCATGCGGAAGTCGACGTCGCGGGCGAAGCCGGGGAAATCCTCCTCGAGCCAATGCTGGTCGTGCGTGCCGGCCAGGCGCGCGCGCTGCGGCCAGGCGATGTCCATGCCGCCGAGGTTGACCGGATGCGGCGCGTCGTGAGTGGCGCTGCCGGCGGGGAGCACAATGTTGGGCAGCGCGACGCGGTAGCCGATGCCGGGCAGGGGCATCTCGGCAATGCCGCGCCCCAGCGGGTTCTCGGCGAAGTTCGGGCCGCCATAGGTGCGTTCCCAGCCTAGCGGCATCTCGGTGAAGGGCGCGGGCTCGGTCGGCACGCCATCCTCGATGTGGTGGTCGCCGACCACGCCGACGCGCCGGGTCACGGCGCCGAGGCGCGCGGTGACGGTGAGCGCGCGGACTGGGCCGCCGCCGGGGGCGAAGGCGCTGCCGGTGACCAGGAACTCCGCCGCCGGCTTTGGCAGCGTGATGTCGATCGGCTGGGTCGGCGGCAGCACCTCCGGCAGGAACTTCCACATGGCGATCTCGCCGAGCAGGGCCGCCTCATCGCCCATCGGGCAGAAGCTGAGCGCGGCGACGCTCAGGTAGTGACGCCGGCGGAACTCGGACGGCCTGGTCATGAGGCCGAGGGCGATGGGCTTCTCGACCCTCATGCGGCGGGGGGCGGCGTCGATATGGCGATCACGGCGGCGTCCATGGGGTCAGGACATCACCGTGACCATGGTACGGTAGAGCGACGTGGTGTCGTTCTGCAGGCGCGTGATGCTCTTCTCCATGCTGACCAGGCGCTTTTCTTCGGAGATCGCCTTGCTGGTGTAGGACAGCGCCCCGACGTTCACCTGGAACGGCACGAAGTTCATCGACACGTAGCCCAGGTTGATCCCGTACCCTGCCACGTTCACCGCCAGCGCATAGGCGTTCGTCGACACCAGCGCCTGGTAGTTGGTCGTGCCGTAGAAGCTGCCGGCGCCGGACCCGTTCTGCCAGTCGTATTTCTTGGTGAAGCGGTTGTGGTTGTCGGTGTTGGCGTTGACGGTGGGGGCGTTCAGGTTGATCACGTCGCTCGACGTGACGGTGACCGCGCCCGTCACCTTGATCGTGACCTCGCCCGACACGGTCTCCGTCACGTTGCCGGCGACCTTGCGGGTCTCGTTGCCGCCGATCGTCTCCGTCAGGTTGCCGGTGACCGTGACGGTCTGGTCGCCGCCGATGGTCACCGTCTCGTTGCGCTTGATGGCGGTGGCGCGGTCGCCGATGCCGCTGCCGATGCCCACCGTGCGGGTCTCGTTGTTCTCCACCTCGACCGTGTAGTCGCGCTCGGCGTGCAGCAGCACCTGCTCGGCGCCGATCGCGTCGTCGAAGCGCAGTTCATTGTAGTTGTCGGCGGTGCCGCCTGGCGTCGACCGGGTGCGGATGCCCGATTGCGCCGCATTGCCCGGCAGCGCGTAGGGCACCGTATTGTCGGTGTCGTAGACGCGCCCGGTGATGATCGGGCGATCGGGATCGCCGTTGAGGAAGTCGACGATCACCTCCTGTCCCACGCGCGGGACATGGATCTGCCCCCAGCCCGCCCCCGCCCAGCCCTGCGACACCCGGATCCGGACGGCCGTGCCGACCGCGGGCGCGCCGGCGGGCGCGCGGTCCCACAGGAACCGCACCTTCGCGCGGCCATAGTCGTCGGTATCGATCTCCTTGCCTTCGTCGCCGATCACCAGCGCGGTCTGCGGCCCCGCCACCTTCGGCTTGCGGGTGACGCGATCCGGGCGGAAGGGCACCGCGTGGGGCACGCAGTCGAAGTCATTGGTGCAGGATGGCGCGGGCACGGCGATGCTGTCGGGGTGGCGCAGCAGCCATTCCTCGGCGGTCCAGTTGGAGTGGTCGCGGACCCGGTGGCGCACGCCGATCACCAGGTAGTCGGCCGCACCAGCCTCGGTGTCGGGCTGGATCCGCGCCTTGGTGCCGGCATCGAGCGCCGCCGCCACGCCCGCGCCGCTCCAGCGTTCCCAGTGCGATTCCTCGATCTCGATCAGGCGGGTGGCCATCAGGTCGGCATCGTGCTGGCCGATCTGCCCTGCGGCCGACCCATCCGCATGGCTGCGCAGCCGCGCCATGTAGTTGCCCGGAAAGCGGTAGCGTTCGAGCCGCGCGAACTGGTCCACCACCGACGCATCGGCGCCTGCGATGCCGGCGAAACTCTCGGTCTTGTCCCAGGCGCGCTGCGGGCGCGTCAGGTTGTGGTCGCGTACCGTCCAGGTGCCGGTACGGAAGCTGTAGGCCTCCGCGAAGCGGTCCGTCACGCCGTCCCCGGCCACCAGCGTGTCGAAGGCCGGGTGCGGGATGCGCACGTTGTTGTTGTTGTCGGTGAAGCACAGCGTATGCGCGGCCTCGGTATGCTCGTGCCAGTAGAAGATGCCGGCGTGCTCCAGCAGGCGGGAGACGAAGTCGAGCGCGCTCTCGTCGTACTGCACGCAGTATTCGAGCGTGCCGTAGGCCTCCGGCACCACGATGCGGTCGGCGAATGCGATGCCCTGCTCATTCAGGATGGTGGCGACGATCTGCGGGATGGTCTGGTCGTGGAAGATGCGGAAATCCGATGTCTGCGAGGCGAACCAGAGCTTCGGCACCACCTCCGCTTCCCATTCCAGGATCAGGCCGTCGCGCCCGACGCGCCCGACCCGCGCGATGCGCCGGAAATGCCCGTTCAGCGGCCGCCGGCGCAGCAGGGCGGGCGTCCCCGCCCCGGGCTGGCCGAAATACAGCGTCACGTCGGTGCCGATCAGCGCCTTCACCGCCGCCACCGGCGCCTCGGTCGCGAAGCGGATGCGATAGACGAAGGGTGCGCTGAGCCGGTCCTCGCCCTCGAGCTCGGTCAGGATCGCCGGCCATCCGGCCAGCACGGTGCGCATCGCGAGCAGGCAGTTCGACTGGTCGTAGATCGGCACCTGGTCATGTCCCCGGCGTTTGCTGGCGGCGCGGCAGGCGGAGCGCCTGTCGGGCATCGTGGCGCCGGCCCCGCCGCGGCGGGGCCGGCGCGTGTGGGGCGTCAGGCGGACGGCGGCGTCGCGCCGCGCGCGGCCTTCAGCTCGTCGCGGATCTCCGCGAGCAGCTTCTCCGAGGCGGTCGGCACGGGCACGGCCGCGGCCTTCGCCACCGCCTGGGAGGCCTGCATCCGGCTGAGCAGCTTGACCAGCCAGAACACCGCGAAGCCGACGATGACGAACTTGATCACCGCATTCAGGAAGGACCCGATGGCCAGCACCGAAGCCCCGCCCTGGCGGGTGGCTTCCAGCGAGGCGCGCCGTTCGCCGAACAGCACGACGAACAGGTTCGAGAAGTCGATCCCGCCCATCAGGATGCCCACGATCGGGTTCAGCAGGTCCTCGACCACCGACGACACGATGGAGGTGAAGGCCGCGCCGATCACCACGCCGACCGCCAGGTCGATGACGTTGCCGCGCATGATGAAGGTCTTGAATTCCCTCAGCCATGCCGGCTCCCCGAGTGGAATCCTGCTGGTGATCTTGTTGGCGAAGTCGCTCATCGGCTCGTGTTCCCTTGGCATGTCGAATCCGGCATGGCGTGCAGGCTGGCGCGATCGTG
>LNEW01000025.1 GCA_001464375.1 Rhodospirillales bacterium Ga0074136
GCCAGAAGCGGCAGGGCCTCCCGCCCGGCCCGCTCCAGCGTCGCGCCGCCCACCGGCGCGTGTTGGCAGATGGCGCGCAGCGTATCGGCGCCAGGGCCGCATGGGCGCGACAGGACGTCGGCGAGTTCGTGCAGCAGCGCAGCGGCGCGCGCGACAAGCGCCGAGGGGCCAGCGGGTTCCGCGGCGGCTTCGAGGGCGGCGTCGGCCATGGCGCAGCATTCGCGCCACCACTGCGCGGGATCAGGATGCCGGAACTCGACGCGGTCCGACCATGTCGCGGCACGAATGGAGGCTTCAAAGCCGGGCGGGAGTTCGGGGCACATGGTGTTCTCCTGGCGGGTTCGGTGCATGGCGCGGTGGGGCAGCAAGGGGCGGAGTCGAGTTTTGTTGATGCATAAAATCGACCCCCCAAGCGGTCCCAAACCCCCAGCGACAGGGATGCGATGCCCCCCTGGGGGGCGTCCGATCGATCCCTTGGGGCTGGGGTGCGAGACCGCGCCTAGTGCTCGCCCGCCGCGCCCGTGATGGTGTGGGGCGCCATGGCCTGACGGGTCGCCGCATTGAAGCGCCGCGTCGCCGCGGCATAGGCCGGCATCAGCGTCGCCGCTTCTGCTAGGGCCGCGGGTGCGCCCGCGCTGCCCGGGGATGCCGAAGCCATCTGCATCAGCGCGTTGACCCTGCGTATCAGGGCCATGTCGGCGTCCTGCTCGGGCCAGGTAGGGGGCAGCGCCATCAGCGGCTTCCTTGCGGCCGTCGCAGTCTGCGCCGCGCCATCGGACGTGCGCCAGCGCGACATGGGCGACGATGCGCGCCACCGCCTCGGCGATGGGGACGGGGCCTTCCTTTTTCCCTTCTATCGGGCCGGTGCTCGCCACAAACGCGACAAGCGACACCCCTATAGGGGGGTTGTCGCCTGTCGCGCCTGTCGCTGCGGATGCACTGAAAGATTGTCGCGCGCTGTCGCCCTTGTCGCCGGCCTGTCGCAGGCTGTCGCGCACTGTCGCGCTGCGGATGCGCCAAAACATTCCGAGTGCGTAAGCGACAGGATAGTTTTGCCGTCGCATCATATAGCCACACCCGGCCATCTCGCATCGCGACTGCTTTCCTGTCGCGCAGTTCACCCGCCACACGGTTGAACACATCGCGCCGGTTCTTCGGGTTGTCGGATGCCGTGAGGCTGCGCCGTTCGCACTCGTCCGCCCATCGCTCTATCGAGATGGACTGCAAGCCGGCCGGCATCTGCCAGGCGTCTGGAAGCGGCTCCCCATCGGCCGCAATCGCATCGTGCAGGAAGCCCATCGCTGTCTTCTGGCGTGGTGCCAAACTGCTTGCGCTGCGGGCAGCGCCTGTATCGTCCGCCTCTGCTTCCTCGGCCAGACAAGTGAGGCGGGGCTCGGCGCCACCTCGGCTAGCCACCTCCACCACGCGCAGCCGGAAAGGCATCTCGGCGCCGTCCGCGTCGTCTTTCGCGTGCTCGACTGTGGCGAGGGATGGCGCGCCGGCCTCGCCTCGCTTGATCCTCACCACCAGGTCGGCGGCACCCAGCAACGCGCCCGATCCGCGGGGCGTCTTCGCGTTTGGGTCTTTCGATCCGTGATGAATCACCGCGACGTGCGGCATGGGCTCGCCCTTGCGACGGCCTTCCTCGCGCAGCCGGTCCAGGCTGGTGATGAAGCCGCCCATGTCTTGCGCGCGGTCTTCGTCGCCTTCGCCGAATGTGCGGGCCAGCGTGTCCACCACCACCACCTCCGCGCGATGGTCGCGCGCAGCCCCGATGAAGTCGGCCAGGTGCTCGCCGGGCGGGCCAAGTTGCATCCGCTGCGCGATGACCGCGAAGGCGTCGGCGGGGTCGCCCATCGCGTCGTGCAGGGCCGCGAGGCGCGTGCCGATACCGCCCTCGCCCTCGGCCGCGCCGTAGAGCACGCGCACCGGCCGGCCGGGCTCGCGCCCCCACATGCCGCGCCCCAGGGCCATCCCATAGGCGAGGCGCATCACGAGGAAGGTCTTTCCGCACTTCGGCGCGCCCCACCATGCCGATATCTCGCCGGGGGCAATGAGCCCCGGCAGCAGGTAGCGGCGCGCCGGCAGCGCGAGGGCTTCCGTCACCGACATGAGGCGCAGCGCGCCCACCATCCGAGGCGGCGTGATGAGCCGTGCGCCGTGAGCGGCAAGCAGCGCGTCGGGGCTGCGAAGGTCGTCCATCACGCGGCACCCCTTGTCACGTCGTCCCAATCGTCCCGCGGCGGCGCGAGGATGCGGGCCTCGCGTTCGGCGGCGGTCCATCGCTCGGCGCACTCGGTCGCGGCGCCGATGCCGGCCTCGCCCGTGTCAGCGAAGATGGTCAGGGCCTCGATGCCGGGCAGCACGGGAAAGCGTCGCATCGCGCCGGCCGAGGTCGCCGCCCATACAGGGCGCCAGCCCGTGCGCTGCATCACCGCGAGGGCGGTCTCGATGCCCTCGGCAATGCCGAGGCCGAGCGTTACGTCTTCGTCGGGCACGAGCCGGATGACGCCAGCGTTGCCGGCCATCATCTTCGCCTGTCCCTCGGCCTTCCCGTTGCCATCGCCGCGCAGGAACGTGCGATGCACGCCGCATGGCTCGGCGGTCGCGGGGTCGGTCATCAACGCGACCAGGGCGGGCAGGCGCTCGGGTCCGCGCGGGCAGGATGGATGGAAGCGTAGGGGCGCATCCGAGGGCAGCACCAGGCCGCGCGACGCGAGGTAGGCCTCGGCGGGCGTGCCGACGGCGGGCATCGCCTCGCACCAGACGCGCCGCGCAAGTTCGCCCGTGTCGGTGGCAACGTGCCGGGACGCAGGTTGCGCTACGGGCTGCCTAGGCGCGGGCCGCTGTCCACCACCGGCCGACAGGCCAAGCCATGCCAGTGCCCAGCCGTAGGCGTCGCGCATCGGCACGCCGCGTAGGTGCGCCACGAGTGCGAGGGCGTCGCCGCCTTCGCCGGCTTCGTAGTCATGCCAGGTGCCACGGCGCGGGCCGGCGACATTGACGGCCAAGCTGCCCTTGCCACGGAAGCGAAGCGTGTCTCCCTTGGCGACGGTCGGTTCCTCGCCCACCAGGGCGCGCGCCAGCGTGTCCATGCGAACAGCGAGGCGGGCGGCAAGTTCGGGCAGCGCAACGCGTGCTGCGGTGGCCTGTATGGCTGCAGCCTGCTTTGCCGTCAGGGGCGCGTCTCGCTGCTCCATGGCGGCCAGGAACGACTCTGCCCAAGCAGACAGGGGCGCAGGGTTCGCGCGGCAGGCAGCGATCATGGTGGCGAGGTCGGGGGGCAGCGCGGTCATGCGGCGCGCTCCGTCAGCACCAGCACCGGCGGGAATTGCCGGCCGCCCGACATGCTGGCCAGCACCGCGCGCAGTAGCGCAGGGTCGAGCCGGCGCCAGCGCGCCAGGTGGGCGGCAATGGCGTCCTCGGTGCCCGTGTCGGCGCCAAGCGCAGTCAGAAACTCCGCGACGGCGCGCGGACCCAGGCGGCAAAGATGCTCGGCGCCGCGGGCGAGGTGCGGCGAGGTCATGACACGCCGCCTTCCAGCCGCCGCTTGCAGGCCATGGCGTCGGCGAGTGCGGGGAATTGCATCGCCAGCGTACCGCCAGCGGCGAGCATCTCCGCGCCGATGGCTTCGCCGCGCGCTCGGGGCCACGTCAGGCCGGGGTCGTGCGTCAGCAGTGCGGAAAGGTGCCCGCGTCGGCGCAAGGCTTCCAGGGTCGCGTCAGCCGGCGCCGCGGCGGCAACCACGACGTAGCCGATGGGCGGCATGACATAGAGGCGGCACGCGCCGCCGGCAGGCAGTGTGAGGCGGGTGGTGGTTTGCATTGTCGTCGTCCTTTGCGGACGCACGACGCTGGCGTTCGGGAGCGCGGATGCGGTAAGGATGCGGGGCCAGCCACTATCCTTGACCCAGCAACAGCGCCGGGCGGGCGTTTGGTCAATGGGGTAGCCGCAGCAGCGCCGCCAGGGCGAGAAGCAGCAGCGCGGCGAGCAGGGCGGGCGCGATGCCGAGGATCAGGGTGCGCATCAGGCGGCGGCCTTCGCCAATTTCTCGGCGCGGCGTGCGGCCAGGTTCTCCCGCGGCAGGGCGCGCGTCGCTTCAAGGGCGGCGAGCACTTCATGTTCGAACCAGCGGGGCGCGCGCGGGCAGGGGTAGAAGGGCGCCGGAAAGCGGCCGTTGCGTACGGCTACCCACCAGGCGTTTTCCGACAGCCCGACCAATTCGCGGGCGGCCTTCGCGGTGAGGATTCTGCTTGGCGTCTCTGTCACGGGAAGCCCCTTCGTGTGGTGGTAGGGGCCTCTAAATATCCGCATGGGGCGTGCGGGTGGTGGGACTTTATTCGCGCGCGCCTGAGCGCTGCCATAGCTGCCAGCGGCGAAAGCGTTCCGACTCCTCTCGAATGAGGCGCGCAGCCGCCCCCCCCCAATCGTGCTCACGCGCAGCCTGCATACGCCATTCGTGATCCACGATCGCCTGCATCCGCCGATGGTGGTCGATCACCGCCATTTGCCGCTCGCGGTCGAGCTGTCCCTGAATCTGCCAATGGCGATCAAGCGCACCCTGCGCGCGCGCCATCTCGCGGGAGAGATGGGTGATGTACGCGCGGTGGCGCTGGTAGTCGCGCCGTAGCATCCGGGCGAGGTTTTCCGCCTCACCCGTCGCGGTTGCGCGGGGGCCTGCGGCTAGGTGCTCCTGCGCCACGCGAAACGACGCGCGGCGTTCTGTCGTGCCCGGCCGGTGCATCAGGGCGTGCAGCGACAGCAGCATGGGCAAGCGGGCGCGCCACAGGTTGGGGCGCCCGCGCCGTGTCTGCGGCCATGCCAGGGCGGCGAAGCGCCCTTTGCGGGGCGGCTTCTTGGTGCCCTTAGGCGCCAGCAAAATCAACGCTGCCCGGCCTCGGCACGCAGCCCGGCAACGTGTTCCTGCCACGCGCGCAGGGCGCCGAGGGCTTCCTCGCGGTAGCCGTGGCGGTCGTAGGTGCCCACTAGGCCGCCGCGCCCGCTGATGTGGTTCAATGCGGCCTCGGCGGCCTCGCGGGGCACCCCCAGGCGAGACATGCCGGTCCGCGCCGTGCGGCGCAGATCGTGCCAATCCCATCCTGTCACGCCGCTTGCCGCGTCCAGCGCGGCCTTGATCTTGGAGAAGCCCGACAGCCCGCTTCCGCGCGTCCGACCTAGCAGCCGGTAGGACGGATCGAGGTCCGCGGCATCGTTCGGCCACACGGCGGCGAGCTCGCCGAGCGCCAGCGGGCACAACGGCATGGCGTGCGCGGCGCGGTTCTTCGCGCGCGGCGCCGGCAGGGTCCACAGGCCGGCCTCGCGGTCCACCTCGCCGAGCGCGATATCGGCCGCCTCGCCTCGCCGGGCGGCCGTCACGATCAGCAGGCGGGCGAAGGCGCGGGGCTTCGGCGACAGCGCCTCGGCGCCGTGCCAGATGCGCGCGAGGTCATCATCGGTCAGCACGCGGTCCCGGGGCGCGACGGAAGGGGCGAGGATGGATGCCTTGCGCGGCAGTAGCGGGGCAGGGGTCCAGCCGGCGGCTTCGGCGTGGTTGGTGAAGGCGGCGACGATGCGCAGGAAGTTGGCGGCGGCGGCAGGGCCGCGCTTGTGCATCTCGGCCACCAGCGCCGTCCAGTCGGCGCGTGTAGTCTCGACCAGGGGGCGACTGCCTATTGCCGGGGCAACCACCTTGTCGAGTGTCCATGCCACCCGTTCGGCGTGGGAATCGGACCAGCCGCGGCCCTTCATAGCCGTGCGCGCGGCGAGCGCCGACCATTCGCGCCAGCGGGCCTCCACGGTCGGCGCCTCGCGCCGTGCCTTGCCTTCCGCTCGCTTCGCCCGCTGCTCGGCCAGCGGGTCGGCGCCCCCCTGCACAGCGGCACGCATGGCGGTCGCGCGCTTGCGCGCCTCGGCCAGCCCGACAGCCGGATAGGTGCTTATGGTGACGCGTCCATGCCGGCCATCGGGCATCACGCCGCGCGCGGACCAGGATGCAGCACCGCCCTTGGTGAGGCGCAGCACCAGGCCGGGACAGCCCATGTCCCGCACCTCGACCCGCCCCTCGGTCGGTGGCGTCATCGCCCGCAACCACGCGTCCGACAGCTTCACCTTCATCGCCCACCTCGCGGCCCATTTGCCCCCACCCCGGATGCCCCCGCGCAATCACGGGGCCTGTCCGGGGGCAACTCGGGGGCAACTCATTCTCGCTAGGCCGGAGTATCCGGGATTGCCCCCGGATACAATGAGGGAGTTAGAAGGTAGATTCGAACTGGACTCGGCACATGATCGGCAAGGCACGAAAAGGGGTGTGCCTGTGACTTTTAATCATGGGGCCGTGGGTTCGAGTCCCACCGGGCACACCATTCCACCGGCGGCGCGCGCTTCAGTGCGCGCTGGGCTTTGGCGCCGCCGAGAGCAAGGCGAGCACCGCATGCAGCATGCGCACGGTGGCGGCATCGCCCGCCTCGTGCGCCTGCGCCAATGATACCGAGACTGCGGAAATGGCCGCTTCGATCGGATGCGGCCCTTTCCCCCCGGAATGCGACGATGCGCGCGACAAGCGGACTACACGATCTGTTCTAAACATGTCTGCGTTCCCCAAACAAACAACCTGACGCAACAGTCACAGGACAATGCGCGTCCAGTGACGGTCGACAACGCCGAAATCACCAGGCATTGCGCGGCTCACAGCCTATTCACGGTCCTCTGACGACTGGTTGCGGAACGCTAAATCAGGACGCACTTGTGGATCCGATGACTCGCCTGACGGTTGCAGTGCTGGCATGCGGCACATTGTCCCGGCTGCCCTCGCCAGACGGCGAATCACGGTCCTATCCTGTCGCAGCAATGCCACCGAGGACCGCACCGACACGATGACAGGCCGCCCCACCCGCCAGGCCTGGCTGATCGTCGGCGGCGGCTTCATCGCCTTCACCGTCAGCGCCAGCCTGATGCACGCCTACACCGTGTTCCTGCTGGCCTTCGTCGAGGATTTCGGCTGGTCGCGCGCGGATGCCAGCCTGGCCTATGCGGTCGGGCAGATCATCGGCGGCGTGTCCTCGCCGCTGGTGGGGGGGCTGGTGGACCGCCTCGGGGCGCGGCGCATGGTGCTGCTGGGCGGCTGCCTGCTGACCGTGGGGCTGCTCGGCTCCTCGCAGGCGACCACGCTGTGGCAGGTGGTGCTGCTGTATGGCGTGGTGATGACGCTGGGGGCGAACTGCATCGGGCTCGTGGTGTTCGTGCCGCTGGTCTCGCGGCTGTTCGTGGTGCAGCGGGGCCTCGCGATCTCACTGCTGCAATCGGCCAATGGGTTCGGGCGCGCCATCTCGGCGCCGATCGCGCAGTGGCTGGTGGACGACGCCGGCTGGCGCAATGCCTACCTGCTGCAGGCGGGGTTGATGGGGCTGCTGGTGATCCCGCTGGCGGCGATGTTCCGCGGTGCGGAAGCGGCAATCCCGGCCGGGGGCGGCGGCTTCGTCGCCGGCGCCGACGGGCGGTCCTGGACCCTGGGCCAGGCGGTCCGCACGAAGCATTTCTGGCTGCTGTTCCTGGTCTACATGCTGACCAGCATCGGCAGCTTCCTGGTTTCGCTGCACCAGCTGGCCTTCGCGGTGGGGCAGGGGTTCGAGCCTTTGTACGCCGCGACGGTGCTGGGCATGGGCAGCCTGCTGGCGTTGCCGGGCGTGATCCTGACCGGCACCGTCTCCGACTACATCGGGCGGGAGCGCGCGGCGATCCTGGCCTATGCCATCTCGATCGTCGGCGTGGCGGCGGCGCTGCTGATCGATGGCGGTGACCAGCATCTGATGCTGTGGCTGCATGCCTGCTTCTTCGGCATCACCTGGGGTGCGCGCGGGCCGGCCATCACGGCCAAGACGGCGGATTTGTTCGGCGGGCCGCGGCTGGGCACCATCCTGGGCGTCATCACGGTGGGGTCGGGGCTGGGCGCGGGCATCGGCGCCTGGGGGGCGGGGCTGCTGTTCGACCTGACCGGCACCTATCGGCCGGCGTTCATCCTGTCGATCCTCGCCTATGCGGCGGGGGCGGTGGCGTTCTGGGCGCTGCGCCGGCCGGTCGCGCGGTGACGCGCGCGGGAAGACGCGCGGTGACGCGCGCGGGGAGACGTGCGGTGACGCGCGCGGGTGGGTCGCGCGGTGACGCGCGCGGGTGGGTCGCGCGTTGACGCGCGCGGGGAGACGCTGCGGTGACGCGCGCGGTGACGCGCGCGGGCAGGATCGCGCGTTGACCCCACAGGCGCGGCGCGACAGGCTCGGGGCGTGAAGCGTCCAAGCCACCAACACCCATGAGCGAGACGCGCCAGGACGCGCTGCGCAGGCTTTGGCTCGGCATCTTCTTCATGTGCGCGGCGACCACCGCCTTCCCGATCATGAACGGGATCGTGCAGGTGCTCAGCCGCAGCTACCCTTCCGAGCAGATCATTTGGGCGCGCACCGCGGGGCACCTCGCGGTGGTGCTGCTGCTGGTCATCCCGAAATACGGCTTCGAGGTGCTGGGCACGCGGCGGCCGGCGGCGCAGATCTCGCGGTCGTTGCTGCTGCTCGCGTCCACCACGCTGTTCTTCTTCGCGGTGAAGGACGTGCCGCTGGCGAAGGCGGCGTCGATCTCCTTCACGGCGCCGTTCTTCGTCACGCTGCTGGCGGTGCCGATGCTGGGCGAACGCATCGACGCGAAGCGCCTGGCCGCCGTGCTGGTCGGCTTCTGCGGCGTGCTGGTGGTGATCCGGCCGGGCAGCGAGGTGTTCCAGCCGGCCGCGCTGCTGATCGTGGGCTCGGCCTTCTGCTATGCGGTCTACCAGGTGTTCACGCGCAAGGTCGCGGGCATCGACCGGCCGGAGACATCGGTGATGTATTCCGCGCTGATCGGCACGGTGGTGATGAGCTTCGTGGTCCCCTTCGCCTGGCGGACCCCTGACAATGTCACGGACATCCTGCTGCTGCTGACGCTCGGCCTGCTGGGTGCGGGCGGGCATTGGTGCGTGGCCAAGGCCATGACCTACGGCCAGGCCAGCGTGATAGCGCCCTTTCAGTACTGGCAGATCATCGGGTCCGTGCTGGTGGGCTACCTCGTCTCGGGCCTGTTCCCCGATGCCTATACCTGGGTGGGGGCGGGGATCATCGTTGCCTGCGGCGTCACGCTGGCGGTCGCGGAAAGCCGCCGCCGCTGACCCCTGGACAGGGCGCGCGCCTCCCCTGACGATGCGGCCAGGGACGGGGACGAACGCATGGCACGGCGCAGCAAGGTCTTTGCGGATTTCGACGCGGCGGTCGCGGGCATCCCGGATGGCGCGACCATCGCCTTCGGCGGCTTCGCGCTGCCCGGCATGCCCTTGAACCTGACCGCGGCGCTGCTGCGCCAGGGTGCCAGGCGGCTGACCTGCATCGGCAACACCACCGGCGGCGCGCACAAGCCGCGCAACCCCGACATCGGCATGCTGGTGGAAAACGGCCAGGTGGCGAAGGTGATCTGTTCCTTCACCGCCGCGCCGCGGGCGTCGGACCAGCTGCCCTTCACGCCCTTCTACGAACGCGGCGAGGTCGAGGCCGAGATCGTGCCCCAGGGCACGCTGGCCGAACGCCTGCGCGCCGCCGGCGCCGGCATCCCGGCCTTCTACACGCCCACGGCGGTCGGCACTGAATTGGCGGAAGGGCGCGAGACCCGCATCATCAACGGCCGCGAGGTGCTGCTGGAATACGCGCTGCACGCCGATGTCGCGCTGCTGCGCGCCTGGCGGGCGGATGCCGCCGGCAACCTGCGCTTCCGCCGCGCCCAGCGGAACTTCGCCCCGGCCATGGCGTTGGCGGCGAAGCTGGTGATCGTCGAGGTCGAGGAACCGGTGCTGCCGGCCGGCGCGATCGACGCCGATGACGTGCATGTGCCGGGCATCCTGGTGCACCGGCTGGTGGTGATACCGCCCGCGCCGGACGGGCTGTGGCCCTCACTGCCGGCCCGCAAGGAGGCCGCGTCATGAGCTGGACCCGCCCGCAGATGGCCGAGCGCCTCGGCCGCGAATTGCAGGATGGCTGGATCGTCAACCTCGGCGTCGGCATGCCGACCCTGGTCTGCGACGTGAACCTGGGCGACCGCGAGGTCACCTTCCACGCCGAGAACGGCGTGATCGGGTTCGGCCCGGTCGCCGCGCCCGGCCAGGAGGACGTGAACCTGGTCGATGCCAGCCGCCGCCATGTCACGCTCAACCCAGGCGCAGCGATCGTCGATCACGTCGACAGCTTCGCGCTGATCCGCGGCGGGCGGATCGATGTGACCGTGCTCGGTTCGTATGAAGCCGCGGCGAATGGCGACTTCGCCAACTGGAGGGTGAAAGGTGCGAAGGGCGGGGTGATCGGCGGGGCGATGGACCTCGCGGCCTGCGCGAAGCGGGTGTTCCTGATGCTGGAGCACCGCATGCGCGACGGCACGCCACGGCTGTTGGCGCGCTGCACCCTGCCGGTCACCGCCCGCGGCGTGGTGACGCTGGTGGTGACGGAACTCGGCCTGTTCGCGCCCACCGGGGAGGCCTTCAAGGTGCACGACCTCGCGCCCGGCGTGACCATCGACGATGTCCGCGCCGCCACCGCCTGTCCTGTCACGGAGTGAGCCTGATGCATATCGACTACTACGCCTCGCTGAATTCGCCCTGGACGCATCTGGGGGCGGCACGGATCGAGGCGCTGGCGGCGCAGCACGGCGCCAGCCTGCGCATCTTCCCGGTGGATTTCGGCACCATCTTCGCGAATTCCGGCGGGTTGCCCCTGCCCAAGCGGTCGCCGCAGCGCCAGGCCTACCGGTTGCAGGAACTGGCGCGCTGGCGCGATGCGCTGGGAATTCCCATCACCATCAAGCCGAAGCACTTTCCGCACAACGAATTGCCGGGCTGCGGCTGCGTCATCGCGCTGCGCGAGACGATGGGCGATGCACCGGCGATCCGCCTCGCGCACCGCATCCTGAAGGCGCTGTGGGAGGAGGAGCGCGACCCCGCTGACCCCACGGTGCTTGCATCGCTGATCGCGGAGTGTGGCCTGGATGCGCCGGCCGTGATGGCGCTGGGGGCGGAGCCGCGTTGGCAGGAACGGCGCCTGGCCGACACCCAGGCGGCACTCGACCGCGGCGTGTTCGGCGCGCCGTGCTACGTGATCGGTGACGACATCTTCTGGGGCCAGGACCGGCTGGAGTTCGTCGCGCGGCGTCTGGCGCGCCGCTGAGACGCGTCGCATCATCGCGGGATGTCCGAGGGGATCCCGCGATGACCGACCTGCCTTCCCTGCGCCACGCGGCGCTCGACTGGATCGGCGCGAACAGCGCGCGCATGTCCGCCTTCAACGAACGCATCTGGCACTTCGCCGAGCCCGCCTGGCGCGAATACAGGTCGGCGCGCGCCTATGTGGAGTTCCTGCGCGCCGAGGGGTTCGAGGTGGAGGAAGGCTCCGGCGGCATGCCGACCGCCTTCGTGGCGCGCTGGGGCAGCGGCGGGCCGTTGCTGGCGTCGTTCGCGGAATACGATGCGGTGCCGGGGAACTGCCAGGCGGTGGTGCCGCGGCGGGAGCCGCGTGCCGGCATGCACCCCTATGCCGCGGGGCATACCGACCCGCATTCCTCGCTCGGCACCGCCGCGCTGACGGCGGTGCTGGCGGCGAAGGCGGCGCTTGAGGCATCGGGCACGCCCGGCCGCCTGGTGTTGTTCGGCGAGCCGGCCGAGAAGGTCTGCGGGTCGAAGCCCGTGCATGCGGCGAAGGGCTACTACGACGGCCTCGATGCCGCGGTGGTGTACCACCCGCATCTGCAGAACACCGTCACCGCCGAGACGCAGTTCGGCGCCTACTGGTCCGCGGTCATCACCTTCACCTGCGACAGCCCGGAGACCTGGATCGACAAGTCGCTGCTGCCGATCCGCGATGTCGGCCATGCCGCGGCGCGCGCGCCCGGTGCGACCGACGCGCTGTGCCTGATGTACACCACCACCAAGTACACCAAGGAGGCGATGTTCCCCCACGCCGGCGCCTGGACGCTGAACGAATGCATCCTGCATGGCGGTGATGCGACGTCGGACAACCTGGCGCCGCGCTTCACGCAGATCCAGTATTCCTGGCGCACGCCGTCGCTGCCGATGGCGCAGCAGATCGCCAACGTACTGATGGCGAATGCGCGGTCGGCGGCGATGGCGACATCCTGCACCGCGCATCTGCGCTGGGTGACCAAGACGCGGGTGGGGTTGGCGAATACCGTGCTGACGGATGCGACCTGGGCGAACCTGCAGGAGGTCGGCCCGCCAGCCTACGATGATGCGGCGAAGGGCTTTGCGCGGGAGATCCAGTCGGGGCTGGGCCTGGGGCCGATGGACGACCCATTCTCGCCGGCCAACACGAAGCTCACGGACCCGGCGGAATTCGAAGCCGGGATGCGCCACTTCCTGCCGCCCTGGCAGTGGCATCTCTCGGCCGACGACTACGTGGAATTCTGCTGGCACTGCCCGACGGTGCGGCTGCTGACCGCGCGGCCGCGGCTGCGCGCGCCGGATGCGAACTACGACTACCCGATGTGGTCCTACAACGCGCTGGGCGGCCTGCCGGCGGCGATCGACCCGGGCATGTTCGTGGCGGCCAAGACCATGGCGCTGACGCTTGTGGACCTCGCGGCGAAGCCCGGCCTGCTCGACGCCGCGCAGGCCGAATGGCGCGAACGCACCGGCGGTGGCATGGGCGGGTCGAAGTGGGTGGCGCCGCTGCTGCCGCAGGATTTCGCCGCGCCGGTCGACCTGAAGTGGCCGGAATACGTCACGACGCCGCGCGGGGATGAATGGTGCGTTCCGACGCCGGCGGATGGGCTGGGGGCCGGGGAACCGCTGTGAAGCCCGCGGCCGCGCGCCCCGCCGCGCGGCCGGTGGCGAAGCAGGCCTGGAGCAGGTAGCCGCCGGTCGGGGCCTCCCAGTCCAGCATCTCGCCGCAAGCGAAAAGGCCGGGGTGGCGGCGGAGCATCAGCGCATCATCCAGTTCCGACCAGGCGATGCCCCCGGCCGAGGAAATGGCGCGCGTGATCGGGAAGGGTGCGGCCAGGCGCAGCGGCAGCGCCTTGACCAGCGCGGCCAGGTCGTCGCGCGCGGCGCCGGTGTGCAGCACTTCCTGCACCAGCGCGATGGCCGCCGGCGAAAGGCCCGCGGCGCGACGCAGGTGGTTGGACAGCGTGACCGCGCCGGGGCGTGCATTCACGCGCCGCGCCAGCGCATCGCGGTCGATGTCCGGGCGCAGGTCCAGCAGCAGCGTGGCCGTGCCATCGGCCGCGATGGCATCGCGCAGCGCGGCTGACAGTGCATAGACAGCGCCGCCCTCGATGCCCTGGGCGGTCAGCATCGCTTCGCCGCGCACGGTGGCACCGCCGAAGGCCAAAGCGATGCGCTTCAACGGCGTGCCGGCGAAGCGCGCGCGCAGGTGGTCGGACCAGGCAACGGCGAAGCCCATGTTGGCCGGGCGCAGCGGTGCGATCGCGATACCCGGCAGCAGCGCCGTCCAGCCGCCATCCGACCCGAGCCGGGGCCATGATGCGCCGCCCAGCGCCAGCACCGTGGCGTCGGCGTGATGGCGGGCCTCGCCTTCGGGCGTGGCGAAGCGCTGCGCCCCGTCCGGCGTGAAGCCCAGCCAGCGATGGCGCGTGCGCAATGCCACGCCCTGCGATGCGAGGCGCGCCAGCCAGGCACGCAGCAGCGGCGAGGCTTTCATCGCGCGCGGAAACACCCTTCCTGAACTGCCCACGAAGGTCGGCTGGCCGAGCGCCTCGCACCAGGCCACCAGCGCCTCAGGCGGGAAGGCGTGGACGAAAGGGGCCAGCGCGTCGCGCGCCGGCCCGTAGCGTTCGAGCAAGCGTGCCAGCGGTTCGGAATGCGTGAGGTTCAGCCCGCCCCGTCCGGCAATCAGCAGCTTGCGCGCGGGCGACGGCATGTGGTCCAGCACCGTGACGGCGGCGCCGGCCTTGGCCGCTGCCTCCGCCGCCATCAGCCCGGCGGGGCCGGCGCCGATGACCAGGACCTGGCGGGGCCCCTCGCGCACCGCGCCGCCGCCGTCGGACAGGCTCAGGCCGCGCTCCGTTCCAGCAATTCGATAGCGATGTTCTCCGGCCCGCGCAGGAAGGCGATGCGCACGCCGGGGCGGATGGTGTTCGGTTCCATGGTGAAGACCACGCCCTTCGCCTTCATCTCCGCCACGATCGCGTCGATGCCGGTCACCGCCAGGCCGATGTGTTCCAGTCCGCGATAGGGCGAGGTGGGTGCCTCGCCCGTCGCGGCGTCGTTGATCGGCGAGATGAAGATCAACTGCCCGCCGAGGGTGAAGTCGATGCGCTGCGGGCTGCGCGTGAGGGTCACGCCGAAGACGCGTTCGTAGAAGGTGGCGGTGGCCTCCGGGTCCGGGCTGCGCAGGTGGATGTGGTCGAAGGTGAATCGGGACATGGCAGGGCGGTCCTTGTCAGATGGCGCGCGTGCCGCGCAGCGCGGCGCGCGCGGCGTCGTCGTAGCCGAGTTCGTTCAGGATGGCGTCGGTGTCGGCCCCGAGCGCCCGCGGGGGCGCATCGACGCGCGGCCCGCCATGGGCGAAGCCGAAGGCGGCGACCGGCACGGCGAAGGGGCCACCCACGCCGTCGGCGCTGTCGAAGCGATGCACCAGGCCGCGCGTGGCGAGGTGCGGGTCGGCCAAAGCCTCGTCCATGCGGCGCACGCGCGCGGCGGGGACATGGCGGGACTGCAGGAAGGCTTCCCATTCGTCGGCGGTGCGTGTCGCCAGGATGTCGCGCAGCGCGGCGGCTTCGGCGCCGCGGTCCGCCACGCGGTCCTCGTTGCGCGTCTTGGCCATCTCCGGTCGGCCGAGCGCGACCCACAGCCGCTTCTGCTGGCGCAGGTTGGACGCCCCCAGCATCACCATCCCGTCCCTGGTCGGGTAGGCGGAATTGGTCGCGTATTCATGCTCGTTGCCGCGCGGGCGCGCGGGCTTGCCGGTGCGCGAATGCGCCGTCACGTGCGAGGCCATCATCATCATCGCGACATCGAGCATCGCGAGGTCGATGCGCTGCCCGCGCCCGGTGCGTTCGCGCTGGAACAGCGCGGCGGACAGCGCGAAGGCGCCCATGGTGCCGGTCGCGTAGTCGATCGCCGGGGCGCCGAGCTTCAGCGGATTCACCTCTGGCGTCCCGGTGCAGGCCATGATGCCCGAGGTTGCCTGGATCACGTGGTCATAGGCGGTCTGCCCGCCACGCGGCCCGCCCTGCCCGAAGGCGGAGATCGAGCAGTAGACCAGCCGCGGGTTCAGCGCGGACAACGCCTCGTAGCCGAGGCCCAGTGCCTCGAAGGCGCCGGGGCGGTAGTTCTCGACCAGCACGTCGGCCTGCGCGACCAGGCGCAGGAACACCTCGCGCGCCGCCGCCTGCTTGAGGTCGAGCGTGAGCGACCGCTTGTTGGCGCCCTGCGTCAGGAAATACGTGCCCATGCCAGCGCGGTTGAGGTCCCAGTCCGGCCCGGAGCCGCGGCTCTGGTCGGGATCGTCGGGGTGTTCGACCTTGATGACGTCGGCGCCCAGCAGCGCCAGCTGATACGCCGCGAAGGGCCCGGCCAGCACATGCGTGGCGTCGATGATGCGGATGCCGTCGAAGGGGCGCGACATCAGCCGAGCCCCACATTGTTGCGACGGATCAGCGCGCCCCAGCGTTCGCGTTCGCGCTTGATGTAGTCGCCGAACTGCGCGGGGGTCATGGGCTGCGCGGTGGCGCCCTCGGTCTCCAGTCGCGCGCGGAAGGCGGCTTCGGCCAGGATGCGGTTGCAGGCCTCGTTGACGCGCGCGACCAGGGCCGCCGGCGTGTTGGGCGGGGCCACGATGCCGTACCATTGCAGCACGTCGAACCCCGTCACGCCCTGCTCCGCGATGGTCGGGATGTCGGGTGCCGAGGGCAGCCTTCCGAGCGAGGAAATGCCCAGCGCGCGCAACTGCCCCGCGCGCACCGGCGGCAGCGCCGGCGGGCCGCCCGTCATGGTCAGGTTGATGGTGCCGCCGATCAGGTCGTTCATCATCGGGCCGGTGCCGCGATAGGGCACGTGGGTCATGTCCGTGCCGGTCTCCTCCATGAAGGCGACCATCGAGATATGCGCCGCACTGCCGTTGCCGCCGCTGCCATAGGTGAGGCGCCCGGGGTCGCGCTTGGCGAGCGCGATCAGGGACCGCACGTCGGTCGCTTCCAGGCGGTTCGTCACCACCAGGAAATTCGCGACATTCGCCACCAGCGCGACCGGCACGAAGGCGCCGATATCCCAGGATAGGGTGCGATACAGCGCGGGGTTTGCCGCCAGCGTGCCGATATGCCCCATCATCAGCGTGTGGCCGTCGGGCGCGCTGCGGAAGACCTGTTCGGACCCCAGCGTGCCCCCGGCGCCGGGGCGGTTCTCGATGACGAAGGGCTGGCCGAAGATCTCGGACAGGCGCTGGCCCATGCCGCGGGCGAGGATGTCGGTTGACCCGCCAGGCGTGAAGGGCACCACCAGGCGCACCGGGCGGTCGGGCCAGGGTGCCTGCGCGCGGGCGATGGCGAAGGGCGCCAGCGTGGCGCCGGCGATGGCCAGGCGGCGGGTGATGCGGTTCATGGCGTTCCCTCGATCAGCACGCCGTCGCGGCGCAGCGCGTCAATCTCGTTGGGTGCGAGCCCGGCTTCGGCCAGCACCGCGGCGCCGTCCGCGCCGAGGCGTGGCGCTGGCGGGCGGGGCGGTGCGTTGCCCCCGGAGAAGCGGTTCGGTGCGCCGATCGCCCAGGTGGGGCCTTCGGTCGGGTGATCTTCCTCGCGCACCATGCCGACGGCGCGCAGATGCGGGTCCTCCGGCAGCGAGGCGAGCGTGTTGTAGGGCGAGGCCGGCACGTCCATGCGGTCGAAGATGTCCAGCCATTCCGCGGTGGTACGGCCGCCCAGCGACGTCGCGCGGATGTGGAAGTAGTCCTTGGTGTGCGACACGCGCCCCGCGATGGTGGCGAAGCGCGGATCGGACTTCAGTTCCGGCCGGCCGATGGCATCGAAGAAGGCATGCGCCTGCGCGTCGGTGTTCGCCGAGATGCAGACGAAGCCATCCTTGGTCGGCAGGGGCTTGCCGTCGGGGCTGAGCACGCGGTGGTCTCCGGGCGGGCCGAGCGGCGGGCGGAAGGATGCCGCGCCCAGGTGTTCCTGCATGATGTAGGCGGCCATGTTCTCGAACATCGGCACCTCGATCGCTTCGCCCACGCCGGTCTTCTCGCGCCGGTAGAGCGCGAAGCCGATGAGTTGCGCGGCGATCAGCCCGACCGTGTGGTCGGCCACCAGGAAGGGCACGTAGCGCGGTTCGCCGGTGGAGGCGGCGAAGCAGCCCGCCACGCCTGAGGCGCCCTGGATGACGGTGTCGTAGGCGGCGCGCCCGGCATAGGGGCCGCCGCTGCCGAAGCCGGTGATGGAGCAATGGATCAGCCGTGGTGCCACGGCACGCAGCGCATCGGCATCGACGCCAAGCCGCGCCTGTGCGTCGGGGCGGATGTTGGTGACGAAGACATCGACCGTTGCCGCGACACGTCGCAGCGCCTCGATGCCGGCGGGCTGCTTCAGGTCGATCGCGATCGACTTCTTGCCGCGGTTGAAGTTGAGGAACTTGCCGTTCATCCCGGCGCTGCGACCCTTGCCGGCCAGCGTGCGCAGCAGGTCGCCGGTGGGCGGCGCCTCCACCTTGATGACCTCGGCGCCTTGTTCACAGAGCACATGCGTGCAGATCGGCCCCACCACCACGGCTGAGAGATCCAGCACGCGCACGCCATCGAGCGGTCCCGCCATCAGCCGATCCTCGCCTCGATGCGCAGCGCCATCGCGCCGGTCTCGTCTTCCGCCCACAGGATGCTGTTGCCCCTGGCGTCCGGGGCCGTGCCGCACAGCGTCGCCGCGCGGCCGCAGAACAGCGGGTTCATGGTGCGCGAGGCGGTCTGCAATACCTGGGCGCCCGGCTGCCGGCGCAGCGCGGCCTCCAGCAGGAACAGCGTGGTGACACCGCCATTGACGACCAGCGCGGGATAGCCTTCGCCATCGCGCGCATAGTCGGCGTCGTAGTGGATGCGGTGGCCGTTGAACTGCAGCGCGGAATAGCGGAACAGCATGACCGGGTCGGTCACGAAGGCATCGCGCCAGGCGGCGACCGGCGCGGGCGCGGGCTTCTCGGCCTTGGGTTCGGGCGCGTTGCGCTTGGGCTCCAGGTACGCGATGTCCTGTTCCTCGACCGCCAGCACCTCGTTGCCGCGCGTGATGCTGTGGCGCAGCGTGACGAAGATCAGCGCGCCGCTGCGCCCGACCTTGGGCGTGATGGCGGCGATCATCGTCTCGCGGTCCAGCGTGTCGCCCACGCGGGGCGGCGTCGAATAGGTCAGCCGACGGCCGCCCAGCATGCGGCGCGGCAGCGGTACGGGCGGCAGGAAGTCGCCGGTCACGGGGTGTCCGTCTGGGCCGAGCGCGGCCTGCGGCGCCGCATCGTCGAACAGCATGCAGAGCCAGTGGTTGGGAACCTCGGCGCCGCGTGCCACCGCCACGCCGCCACGGTCGGTCAACGCGGCCATGCGGCGCACCAGCGGCGTGGCCATCTCGTCGGTCACGCGCCGCGTGCGGCCGACCCAGGATTGCAGGTTGCCGCTCATGGGAAGCCGTACAGGCGCGCGGGGTTGTCGACCAGCACGCGCTGCAACGCCGCGGCATCGCCGAACGCAGGCAACAGGTCGACCAGGTCGGCCTCGTCCGGTTCCCAGCGGACATTCGGGTGGGGCCAGTCGGTGCCCCAGAGCGTGCGCTCGGGTGCGACCTCCATCAGTTTCCGCGCGAAGGGAATGGCGTCATGGAAGGGCGGGCCGGCGGCGGAGATGCGCTCGCTGCCCGACACCTTCACCCACCAGTTCGGTTCGCGCAGCAGGTCGAGCAGGATGCGGAAGGGCGCCTGGTCGAGCCCGTCCTGCGCCGGCGGGCGGCCCATGTGGTCGATCACCACGGGCAGGCGGAAGGACCGGAACAGCGGTTCGAACTCCGGGATGTTCGCGGCATCCAGATGCAGCACCAGGTGCCAGCCCATCTGTTCGATGCGATCGGCCGTGCGGCGCACCAGCGCCAGGTCCGGAATGCCGCCGAGGTGCTTGACGAAGCCGAAGCGCACGCCGCGCACGCCGCCTTCATGCAGCGCCTGGAAATCGGCATCGCCGAAATTCTCGTCGATCAGCGCGACGCCGCGATAGGCACCGTCGCTGGCGGCGATGGCATCCAGCATCGCGCGGTTGTCGGATTTGTAGACGGTGGTCTGCACGATGACGGCGCGCTCGACGCCGAGGCGCGCATGCAGCGCGCGCAGGTCATCCTTGTTGCGTTCGGGCGGCGTATAGGGAGCGCCCGTGGCGACCGGGAAGCGGTCGAAGGGGCCCCAGATATGCACATGCGTGTCGCAGGTGCCGGACGGCAGGACGAAGGTGGGGCGGCGCATGGTTTCAGCCTCGCGGGAAGTCATAGAGCCGGGCCGGCGTGTCGGTCAGGATCTTTCGGCGCAGCACGGGGTCGGTGGTCCAGTCGAGGAACACGTCGAGCAGCCGCTTCGCATCCGGCCGCCCGCCATCGGGGCGCGGATGCGGCCAGTCGGTGCCCCAGACCAGCGCGTCGGGATTGGCGGCGACCAGCGCGTCGTGGAAGGGCTTGGCCTCGATGTAGTCGGGCTTCAGCGCGCCGAGGCGATAGGTGCCCGACAGCTTCGCCATGTAGCGCCCATCGCCCACGCCGCGCACCAGCGCCTGGAAACCCGGGTCGTTGGTGCCGTGGCTGTGGTGCAGCCGCCCCATGTGGTCGACCACGATCGGCACCGGCACCTGGGCCAGGCGTGGCGCGAGCTCCGGCAGGTGCCGCGCGTCGATCCAGAGTTGCAGGTGCCAGCCGAGCTCGGCCATGACCGGGAAGAAGGGTTCTATCTCCGCCAGCCGAACGCCGCCGTGATACGCCGCCTGGCCATCGCGCCGGTATTCGTTCGCGCGCAGCCCGCGGATGCCGTCGCGATGCATGGCGCGCAGCGTGTCCGGCGTGGCTTCCGCACCCACCACCGCCACGCCGCGCAACCGGTCCGGCGCGCGGCGCAGCGCATCCAGCGTGCAGGCATTGTCGCGGTCGTAGGCCGAAGGCTGCACGATCACGCCGCGGTCGAGCTGCAGTGCATCGAGCAGCGCCAGGTAGTCCTCGAGCGTCTCGTCCTCCGGCGTGTAGGACCGCGGTTCCGCATAGGGGAAGCGCGCCGCCGGCCCGAAGATGTGGCAGTGGCAGTCGGTGGCGCCGGGGGGCGTCTCGCGCGCGGTCATTGCGCGGTGATCCCGGCGGCGCGCACCACCTCGCGCGAACGGCGGAGGTCGTCGCGGATGAAGGCCGCGAAGCCCTCGGGCGTGGCCAGCGCGCCCGATGCGGTCTCGCCGCCCATGGCTTCCATGCGGCGGCGGAAATCCGCTTCCGCGACGATCGCCGTCATCGCCTCGCCCAGTTTGCGCAGCGCCTCGGGTGGCGCGCCCGCGGTCGCCAGCAGCCCGACATAGGACGCCGCGAGGAAGCCCGGAACGCCCTGCTCGATCATTGTCGGCACCTCCGGCACGGCGGGCAGCCGGGCCGCCGAGGCCACCGCCAGGATGCGCCCCTTGCTGTCGCGATGCAGCGGCAGCGCGGTGGAGAATTCGGTGAACAGCAGCGGGATGTTGCCCGCCACGAAATCCGGCAACGCGGCACCGCCGCCGCGATAGGGCACGTGCAGGATGCGCGCGCCGGAAGCGAGCTTGAACGCCTCCAGCGAAAGATGCGTCGCACTCGCCACGCCGGCGGTGCCCGCACCCAGCGCATCGGGCTGCGCACGCGACGCCGCGACGACATCGGCCAGGCTGCGATACGGCGCGCCCTGCTGCACGATCAGGCAATGCGGCACCTGCATCGCCATGGCGACGGGAGCGAAGCCGGTTTCGGCGTCATAGGGCAGGCGCGCCTGCACCGCGGGGTTCACGCTGAGCGGCCCGTTCGATCCGATCAGCAGCGTGTAGCCATCCGGGCGGGCGCGCGCGACCTCGGCCGCACCCACCGCGCCGCCGGCACCCGGGCGGTTCTCGACGACAATCGGCTGGCCGAGCGTCTCCTGCAGGCGGGGCTGGAGGATGCGGGCAATGAGGTCGGCATTGCCGCCGGCCGCGAAGGGCACCACCACGCGGATCGGCCGGTCGGGCCAGCCACCTTGCGCGCGCGCCGCAGGCGCGGCGAGGAGGGCGGCGGCGGCGAGCGCCTGGCGGCGGCTGACCATCGGATGGTTCTCCGTGTGCTTCCTGGACCCGCCACCTATCGCACGTCGGGCCGGGGCCTCAAAGGCGGCGCGGCGCGCGGACAGGCGGTTTCGCCGCGTGAAACGGCGGCGTCCGTGCATCTGGCGGTTCCCGCACTGCGCGCTATGGTGCGCCGTATTCCAGCCGGAAGGGATGACCATGCTCGACCGATCCGCCAAGGGCGTTTTCGTGATTGCCCCCACGCCGTTCCTGCCCGACGGGTCGCTCGACCTGGCCAGCACCGACCGGATGACCGACGCCTTCATGGCCGCCGGCGCGGCGGGGATGACCATCCTGGGCGTGATGGGCGAGGCCCCGAAGCTGACCGAGACGGAGAGCCTCACCTTCGTCGATCGCGTGCTGAAGCGCGTGGCAGGACGGATCCCCGTGGTGGTCGGGGCCTCCGCACCCGGCTTCGCGCAGATGAAGGCGATCGCGGGCGGATCGATGGACCTGGGCGCCGCCGGGATCATGGTCTCGCCGATGCCGGGGCTGAAGGGCGACGAGGCTGTCGTCTCCTACATCGCCCAGGCGGTCGATGTGGTGAACGCGCCCTTCGTGCTGCAGGACTACCCGCAGCTGACCGGCATCACCATGACGGCGCCGATGATCGCGCGCATGGCGGCCGACCAGCGCGTGGTGATGCTGAAGGCGGAGGACTGGCCGGGCCTCGACAAGCTGACCGCGGTGCGCGCGCTGGAAGCGGCGGGCAAGATGCCGCGCGTGTCGATCCTGGGCGGCGTGGGCGGGCAGTTCCTGCCGGAGGAGTTGGCGCGCGGCGCCGATGGCATCATGACCGGCTACGCCTTTCCCGAGATGCTGGTGAAGGTCTGCGCGCTGATGGGGGCCGGCCAGCGCGACGCGGCGCAGGACCTGTTCGACATCCACCTGCCGCTGATCCGCACCGAGGTGCAGCCGGGCCTCGGCCTCGCCATCCGCAAATACGTGCTGGTGAAGCGCGGCATCATCGCGCACGCCACGCTGCGCGCACCGGCGCCGAAGCTGAGCGCGGAGACGGCGGGCGAGGTGGACTACCTGCTGGGCCGGTTGGCGCGGACGGAGAAGCTGCAGGCCGCGGCCTGACCGCGCCGCGCGCGGCGATGTCGAGCCAGGACATCCTGCGCGACACTGCCGCGCGCCGCGCCATCGTCGCGCGCATGGTGGCCGCCGAGGCCGGCGCCGGCACGGCCGTCGAAGCCGCCTTCGTGCAGCGGGCCGGCTTCGTGGGGTGCCGCACGGATGCGCCGGGCCAAGCACAGGTCGGGCTCGCCGCGCCCTAGCCGCGGGCGCCGATCACCCGCCGGATCGCAAACGACGACTGGATCCGCGCCACGCCCGGCAGCCTCGAAAGCTGTTCCTTGTGGATGCGTTCGTAATCCGCCGCGTCGCGCACCTCCACGCGCAGCAGGTAGTCCGACATGCCGGTCATCAGGAAACAGTCGCGCACTTCCGGCAGGCGACGCACGGCGGCCTCGAAGCGCGAGAGGTGTTCCTCGGTCTGGCGGTCGAGCGTGATCTGCACGATCACCGTCACGCTGTCGCGGTCCTGCGGTTCCTCGATGATGGCGGTGTAGCCGCGGATCACGCCGCGCGATTCCAGCAGGCGCAGGCGGCGCAGGCAGGCGGATGGCGACAGGCCGACCGCCTCCGCCAGCGCGGCGTTGGTGATGCGCCCATCCTGGCGGAGCGCCTTCAGGATGCGCTGGTCGGCGTCGTCGAGCATGGTGGATTCTGCGAAGGATCGGTTGATCCTGCGCATGATACGGCCCCGATTGGCGGAATGCACGCCTGTTGCGCAGCAAATGCAGCGGCTTCCCGCGCATGCTTGCGGCGTCGGATCGAAGGG